>JAFYJW010000046.1 GCA_017537925.1 Synergistes sp.
CTCCGCAAAGGGAGTCGCCGGACGCTACGCAAGCATCATTATCTCCGAATATATCGAGCCTGATGAAAGGCCATACAAGGGCGTCTACGAATACTGCATAATGTGCGGGGCATGCATAAAACGCTGCCCGGTTCATGCGATTACCCTTGAAGGCGGAAAAAATCAGCTGCTTTGCAAGGAACTGCTTGCCAGAACCAGAGCAAACAAGTATGCGCCAAGGTACGGATGCGGAAAGTGCCAGACAGGCGTTCCCTGTGAAGATAAAATACCGAATCCTGCATTAAGAAAAGCGTGATATGCATGAGAGCAGCTTCTGCCGGCTTTATTTTACAGAGATTCGATGCAGTTGCTCTATAGTAAATATATGAAGACCACATCTGCCTGCCTGCGCATAACGGCAGGCAGATTCGTTGCTGCGAAGGCGGAAGCAGACGGTACGGCCGGCCATACATAAAACGCTGATTCAGATCTGTTTATCCCTGCAGCGGCAGCCTGCCCGGTTATATAATATTTCACATAGAACTTGCGTCGCATGCGGCGTAAGTTTTATCTGAAACTCTTGATTTTTGAATGAAAAGGCGATACCATACATAAAAGTTGTGTCATTTACGACTTAAGTACGAGGTAATAAGATATGATAAATAGGGATTTTTATTTAAATCACCTGATTCGCTCAATGTGGAACGGAGAAGTCAAGGTTGTCACCGGTATCCGAAGGTGTGGAAAGTCTGTTCTGCTGTTTGAACTGTTCTATGAGTATTTGCGCAGTCAGGGTGTGCAGGAAGATGAGATTATCAGATTAGAGCTTGACCAGAGACGGTTTTATAAATACAGAAATCCGATTGTTCTGTGCGAGTATGTGGAGTCATTACTTCAGGACAATACCGGCAGAAAGTTTTATCTT
Organism: Synergistes sp.; assembly: GCA_017537925.1. Classification (GTDB taxonomy): domain Bacteria; phylum Synergistota; class Synergistia; order Synergistales; family Synergistaceae; genus Synergistes. Next base: position 905 of record JAFYJW010000046.1, read on the forward strand.
TTCATTGACGAAGTGCAGCTGACAGCAAAAGTCACGGATAAGGAAAACGGCGGCATAGAAGTCACTGTTTATGATATGCTGAACGAGCTGAGGGCATATAAGAACCTTGACGTATATGTCACGGGGAGCAATTCAAAAGGATTGTCAAGCGATATAGCGACGGAATTTCGGGGCCGTGCGACGCAGATACATGTTTATCCGCTCTCTTTTGAAGAATTTTACTCCTATGTCGGAGGCGATGAGCGCCGTGCGCTGGAGAAATATATGCTGTATGGCGGCATGCCGAGAATTCTTACGATAGAGGACGAAAGAGACAGGAAAAACTATCTGCTGTCTCTGTATCGGGAACTCTATATCAAGGATATTGTCGAACGAAACGATATTGAAAGGGAAGACCTGCTGAATGATGTCCTGGACTTTCTTGCATCGCAGATCAGCTCACTTACAAATCCGACTAATATAGCCAACTCACTTGCAAGCATGAAAAATGAGAAGGTCAATCCGACACTGATTGCAAACTATATTCAGCATACGATAGACTCATTCCTGATTCATATGGCAAGACGGTATGATGTTAAGGGGAAGAGTTATTTTAAATATCCCAACAAATATTATTACACGGACATCGGTCTCCGAAATGCAAGGCTGAACTACAGACAGTACGATCCAGGCCATATAATGGAGAATCTAATTTTCAACGAACTTATAAGACGAGGCTTCTCTGTTGACGTTGGGGTCGTATATGACAGAACCGGGAAAAATAATGCACAGAAAGAAATTGACTTTGTAGTGAACGACGGGGATAAAAAAATCTATATACAATCCGCAGCCGGAATGGATACGGAAACAAAAGCGGCATCTGAACTTAAATCACTCCTGCTGACAAAAGATTTTTTTAAAAAGATCGTGATTCGTATGGATATTCCTCATCACTTTTATGACGATTATGGAATTTTGCATTGCAGCCTTATTGACTTTCTGCTTGGCAGAGCAGAGCTGTAATTTAAGCGTATGCACAGGGTTTAAGGCATACGCCTGCCGGATACAGGATAAGACAGGCATAAAAAGCGGAATGTCGGTCATTGATTTACAGGGACGTCTTATGGATAACAACAAATTTGAACAACCAAACTGCTGCGGTGTTTATAAAACGGGGCTTATCATGGAGGGCGGCGCTATGCGCGGCATGTTTACATGCGGCGTAATAGATGTCTTCATGGAAAATAATATCGGATTTAACGGCGCGGCGGGCATTTCGGCCGGCGCTGTCTTCGGCTGCAATTTAAAGTCCAGGCAGATCGGCAGGCCGATACGCTATAACAAAAATTACTGCAATGACCCGAGATACTGCAGCCTGCGCTCACTTATAACGACCGGAGATCTCTATAATTCGGATTTCTGCTACAGAGAGCTTCCGTATGTACTCGATCCGTTTGACCGGAAAACGTTTGAGAGCGATCCAATGGAATTTTATGTGGGCGCAACTGATGTAAAGACAGGAAAATGCATCTATCATAAATGCAGCGACGGCGGGGAGAGGGATATCAAATGGATGCAGGCTTCCGCTTCCATGCCCCTTGTCTCCAGGCCGGTCCATGTCGACGGTTATTTACTGCTTGACGGCGGTATTGCCGACGCCGTTCCCTATGCTTTTATGGAGAGCATCGGATATGACCGCAACGTTATAGTGCTGACGCAGCCTGAAGGGTATATGAAAAGCGAAAGCTGGATGGTTCCGCTGGTAAAGCTGATGCTCCGCAGCTATCCCGCTGTCGGGGAAGCTATGGCGCGGCGGCATGATATGTATAACCGTCAGATGAAAGAAATAAAGGAGAGGGAAGAAAAGGGAATCTCCTTTGTGATTCGCCCGCCTGCGGCGCTCGGTATCAGCAGGACGGCAAGAGACCCGAACGAGCTGGAAAGGGTATACCGGATCGGCCGCAAAGAAGCGGAAAGAGTTCTCCCGGAATTAAAACTGTTTCTGGGAATATAAACAGCGGCGGCAGGTTAAATGCCTTAACGGCAGTCATTGACGGAACGCACTGTTGATATGACAAAATTGAAATAATTCGGAGGTAAAAAGCCATGAAAAAGATGATCGCATACTGCGGGCTGGATTGCGAGGCCTGCGACGCCTATATCGCAACGAAAAACAGCGACGATGAACTGCGCGTGAAAACGGCAAAGCTCTGGGGCGAAATGAACAATGTTGAGATCACCCCTGAAATGATCAACTGCGAAGGCTGCCGTGTCGACGGCATAAAAACGCCGTACTGCGAATCGCTCTGTCAGATCCGCAAGTGCGGTATGAGCAGGGGATATGAGACCTGCGGAGAGTGCCCCGAACTTGAAAGCTGCGAAAAGGTCGGGATGGTCATCAAACATCTCCCGGAAGCGCTGCGCAATCTTAAAGAAGGCAAAGCCTCAAAATAAACCGGTATTTGCGGATACGGCATTTAATGGCAGTTATGATCGAAACAAAGCGTCTTGTGATATATCCTGCCTCGCGTGAGCAGATGGAAGCTTTGATCGCTTCCGAAACGAATGATGAACTGAGGACGGCGTATCAGGAAATGCTTGCCGGCTGTCTGAAGGCTCCAGACAGGTGGGAATGGCACGCAATGTGGATGATAGAACTGAAAGATGGAACGCATATCGGCGAGCTCTGCTTTAAGGGACTTGAGGCAGACGGCACGGCAGAAATAGGATACGGCATAGCAGAAGAATATCGGGGGCGCGGCTATGCGACGGAAGCTGTTAAAGCTGTTTCTGCCCGGGCCTTTGAATACCCTGCTGTAACTGCGGTTACAGCCGAGACTGCCGCAGACAACACAGCTTCGCAGAGAGTTCTTGAAAAGTGCGGTTTTGCCGCAAGCGGAGAAAACGGTGAGGAAGGCCCCCGTTTTATATTGCTTCGCTGACATATTCAAGTCTGCCTGCTTTAAAAACCGGATGGGAGGGTGTTAAACATGGTCAGGCAATTAACATTGGGAACTACCGGCATCACCGTGCCGCAGAATGCTTTCGGCGCTTTGCCGATTCAAAGAGACGATATGGATACGGCGATCCGCATCCTGAGAAAAGCATATGACGGAGGCATGCGCTTTTTTGATACCGCAAGGGCATACAGTGACAGCGAGGAAAAAGTCGGCAATGCCTTCTCCGGCATGAGAGACAAACTGTTCATAGCTACCAAGACTCTTTCCAAGAATCCTGAAGGCTTTAACAAAGATCTTGAAACGTCTTTGGAAAAACTGCAGACAGATCATATAGACATTTATCAGTTCCATCTGGTCGAGCAGTGCTACAGGCCCGGCGACGGCACAGGAATGTACGAATGCATGCTCAAAGCCAAAGAAAGCGGGAAGATTCGCCACATCGGCGTTACAGCGCATAAGATCAACATAGCGTACGAACTTGCCGAGTCCGGTCTGTATGAAACGATACAGTTTCCTTTCAGCTATCTTTCAGGCGAAAAGGAATTAAAGCTTGTGCAGATGTGCAAAGAAAGAAACATTGGTTTTATCGGCATGAAGGGGCTTGCCGGAGGTCTTATCACAAATGCGGAAGCATGTATGGCGTTCACGGGGCAATATGACGTGCTGCCGATCTGGGGCATCCAGAAAGAAAGCGAACTTGACGAGTGGCTATCCTTCATGAATAAAGACGTCGTTATGAATGAAAGGATACAAAGCTTCATCGAAAAAGAGCGCAGGGAACTGGCTGGCGATTACTGCCGCGGATGCGGTTACTGCATGCCATGTCCGGCCGGCATAAAAATAAACATCTGTGCAAGGATGAGCCTCTTTCTCAGGCGCACTCCTTCTGCCATGTGGCTGAGTGAAGAGACTCAGGCGGAGATGAAGAAAGCCGAAAACTGCCTGCACTGCGGCAAATGCGCTTCAAAATGCCCGTATGAACTGGATCCTCCTGCGCTGCTGAAAAAGAATATAGCGGATTATAAACGCGTTCTTGCCGGAGAAGTGCAGGTGTAGCGGTTTATACGAAAGGCCCTATGTTTGCCGATTGGGAAATTTGCGCCGGTCTGTTATGATAACGTAAGCGGCTTTTAGATTTACCGGCCGGGGCATGCAGCCTGAATGTGCATTCAGCCTCGCAGCAGAGAAGAAGCGGCGGGTCTGCCTGTATCGGCAGACATGATGATATGGGCAGTTTTTATACTAAACGTGTATGCTTTTCTGGCTGATTATAGCTTTGAAATTGACAGATTCGGGATACGCCGGAGGAGATTTAAATGGTCGATTACGGACTTAAGGATAAAGTCGCTCTTATCACCGGGGCGAACAATCCGCAGGGGATAGGAGCTGCGGTTGCTTTGGCTTTTGCCCGCGAAGGGGCGAAGGTGGCTTTGGTATATAAGAAAGTAATGAGACCTTTTGATAAAAACAAGACCGACAGAAACGGGCCGGACAGATATTACGAAGCAAACGCCGGAAACGCGGACGCCGTTGAAAGCAGGCTCAGGGAAATAAACGCCGACTATTTGATCATGGAAAGCGATATTTCAAGTGAGGAAGCCGTAAAGAAAATATACTCCAAAGTTCTGGAACGCTTCGGAAAAATAGATATTCTGGTCAATAACGCAGCGGCGGATGATGAAAACGGCTTTGACACGATAGAAAAAATCACAGCTAAAGTGATCGACGACACGTTTGCGGTCAATGTCCGGGGAAGCATCTTGATGACGAGGGAGTTCATCGATCACCGCAGAGGTTACGGCAGAATCATCAATATCTCTACAGACGCGTCGCAGATCTTTGCGGGGCAGATCAGCTACGGAGCAAGCAAGGCTGCTTTGGAGGCGCTTACACGCAGCATCGCACTTGAAGCGGCGCAGTACGGAATAACAGTTAATTGCATTGCGCCAGGTCCGACGCAGACGGGATGGATAGACGCCGATCTGGAAAAAGCGGTCGTTCCGCTGATACCGATGGGGAAATTGATTCAGCCGGAAGATATTGCCGAAACTATTTTGTTTTTAGCAGGCAAGCAGGCAAGAATGCTTACCGGGCAAGTTATAAAAGTTTCAGGCGGGCACGCGCTCTGATTTCAGCTCTGCCTGAGTCTTTCCGCAAATGTCTGGTATTATTTATAAGCTTATGCTTTGAAAATAATTAAAGAGAACGGTATCAGGAGGATATGTCATGAAAAAGGGAACGGTAAAGGTCGTATCTTTGGTTTTGCTGGCTGCCGCATTGATCGGGTTTACCGCCTGCAGTTCATATTGCAATGTCAGTCCTGAAACGCAGAAAACTGCAGAAGCCCCCGCAGGCAAAAATGTATATTTTGCTGCGCCTCTCTTCAGTGCTGCCGAAAGAGAGTATAACCTGAAAATCGTCGGCATTCTCGAAAGTTACGGATATAAAGTATTCCTTCCGCAGCGCGACGGTTTTCTGGCGCCCGAACTTGAAGGACTGACCGAAGCTGAAAAAACGGAAAAGATCTTCCGGAAAGACAGAGATGAAGTGCTTAAGGCGGATATCATATTTATGATATTGGACGGGAGAATTCCGGATGAAGGCGCCTGCGTTGAACTTGGCATGGCATACGCTGCCGGCAAAAGGTGCTACGGCCTCAAGAGCGACTCAAGATCGGTAGAGCTCGACATGGATCTCAATCCGATGATAGCCGGATGCTTCCGCAAACTCTTCTGCAATCTGGACGGAGACAAGCTGATTCAATCATTGGAAGAGTTTTTAAAAAACGATCAGTTATAAGTTATAAGATGGAACATAACGATAACCTCAAAATCCAAATTAACAGCGAGGTGTCATATATAGTTGACTATTCGAAATGCTGATCTGAGGAAAAAGACTCTTCTTTTTATGGCCGTAATATGCATGATCGGTCTTATGATCTGCGGTAAGGAGGGTAAAGCGGCTGCGGAGTCTCAGAGTTATTCTGAGGGCGTCGATACCCCCTGCCGTATACGCTTTGCCCCTTTCGACGGCCCTCACCCTGAAATGTTTCTCTCTGAAGGTGACAGAATAGCTGTGATCTCTCCGTCGGCGCTGCCGGAGCGCGAACAGGTCGATGCGACAGTAAAAGGGCTTCGTTCCTGGGGGTATATCCCTGTGGAAGGAAAACATGTTTGTGAGAAGGTGCGCTCAAAAGAGGACTGCATCGAAGATATGCTGTGGGCATTGCAGGACCCGTCCATAAAGGCAATATTCTGTGTTCGCGGCGGATACGGAGCCGCAGAAGTCATGGATGAGATCTCCATGCGCGCTCCGCTGCTGGTCGAATCTTCCCGGAAGCTTATCATAGGATACAGTGATATCACAGTCTTTCACTCTGCATGGGCTGCCGCCGGTCTTCCGTCGATCCACTGTTCCATGAGCTCAGCATTCACGGATATGCCGGAGGGGAATGCAGATGTGGAAAAACGGATCCTCAGAGGAGAGATTCCTGCCTATGTCTGTAAAAACGGCCCATATTACAAGGCAGGCAAAGCGGAGGGAATCCTGACAGGCGGAAATCTTTCAACTTTTACATCAGTTCTGAACACGGTATATGACGCCACAGCCAGGCAGATCCCTTTTATCCTCTTCATCGAAGATACAGGTGAAGATCTGCAGCATATCCATCGCTATCTGACGATTCTGAAACATTTTGGCGTGCTGAAACGCGCATCCGGGATCATCTGCGGCGAGTGGGTCGATATGCCTGGAATCGAAGAAGGGGATTACAGCGGTAATTCCCGCGGAGGTACATATAGATCTGTCGCTGATATGATATCCAGGGAGTTTACCAATGATCTGGATATTCCTGTTGCTTTCGGATTTCCGGCCGGACACGGCGAGATCAATTATCCGCTGCTCATGGGTGTGAAGACACGCCTGACAGTACAGCAGGATCAGTTCAGCATCGAATGGATCAGGCGTGACTAAAATCTTTTTTAATAAATCGTAATTTTACGCGGCGGCTGCAGATATGCTGCGGCCGGGAGATATTTTGCATGAAAGGAGAATCGCAATGCAGTTCATGATCAAAGCATATGACGGATGCGGCAAGCTGGATAAGCGGATGCAGGTGCGTCCGCGCCACCTCGAAGGCATGAAAAAGATGAACAGCCATACCATCTGCGCCGGCGGATTACTCGACGAAGAGGGGAAAATGAAGGGTTCCGTGCTCATCATGGAATTCCGCGACAGGAAGGAACTGGATGAATACTTAGCAGGCGAGCCCTATGTGACCGAACATGTCTGGGAGAGAATCGAAGTCGAAGTGATGAACGTAGTTATCGCAAACGCAAAACCGCAGGCGTAGGGCAGACCGCGGCAAGAGCGGTATCACGAAAATAAGCTGTTTGCAGGAATAATTCCGCAGCCCCTGTATGGGGGGAGGTCGTCATAATGAAGAAGCTGCTGATTCTGTTGGGCGTTGTCGGCGTATCTTTATCAGCTCCTTTTATCCGGATATCTACAGCGCCGTCGATGGTGCTGGTGCTGTATCGGGTACTGCTTGCGACTATTCTGCTCCTGCCGTATGAATTGCTTAGGAATCGGAAAGAGCTTATGTGCCTGAGCGGAAAAACGATATTGCTCTGTCTTATGAGCGGATTATGCCTCGGACTGCATTTCAGCTGTTATTTTGAAGCGATTCACCACACTTCCATTGCCTCTGCCGTAGCTCTGGCGGATACCGAGGTCTTTTTTGTGGCGTTTATGATGTTTTTTATATTCCGGGAAAAAATACCCGGACGGGCATGGGCAGGCATACTGCTTACATTCTCGGGGAGTCTCCTTATTGCGCTGTCGGATGCAGGCGGCGGGGATAATATATTGCTCGGTGATATTATTGCCATTGCCGCCGCTGCCTGTATGGCTGTCTACACGATAATCGGCAGGACCTGCAGGAGAGAACTCACAACGATCACTTACACCTTACTGGTATATTTTTCCGCTTCCGTAACGGTACTGATAATTCTGCTCTTTACGGGCACGCCGCTGTTGGGTTACGGGCCCGTCAACTGGCTTTCCGCGCTGGGGATGGCTGTCTTCTGCACACTGCTGGGGCACAGCGTTTTCAGCTGGGGCCTCAAATATGAGAGCGCTGCGTTCATTTCCACAGCAAAACTGCTGGAACCTGTATTTGCAGGCATCCTCGGCGTGCTGCTCTTTAGAGAGATACCGAAGCTTCAGGTCATTATAGGAGGATGCATCGTGATTCTCGGAGTATACGTATATTCGCGGTTTGCGGAAGATTCTTCAAACAAACAGCGGTAAATACCGGCTGTTTATCTGCCGTTCGCGGGCCGCTGCACAAACGGGAAGAAAGGAAAGCGGACGCCGGACCGCCGAAAAAACTGATGAGCAACGATCTGATCGAAAACATAGATAAGCTTCATACAACGGAAATGGGAGCGGAGAGGATAAAAAGAAATCTCGCTCTCACAGACGCGGACGCCGTTGAGTGGTGCCGCATGAAGATAACGGACAAGGCCGCCGTCTTTGAGAAAAAAGGGAAGAACTGGTACGTACGGAATGGCAGCTGCGTGATAACTGTAAACGCCGGCAGCTTTACGCTGATCACGGCGCATCGGGGGAAATAAAATGGCTTCATGCAGGGCGACTGCCTTCCTGCCGCTTTTGCGGTACGCACATCCATATTGGTACAAATTCGGTTGACAAAAAGGTGGCATGAAGGATACACTGTAAATAAATGGTGAAGTATAAAAATATTCTGCAATATAAATCGCCAATATAATGTTTTTTATATCGATTGTGGCGTTTTATAGCGAGGAAGTAATATGAAAATCATAGGCAGAAATCGTGAGAAGGATGTTCTTTCAAATTGTCTTCTATCAAAACGACCGGAATTTGTCGTCGTTTATGGAAGACGTCGTGTAGGCAAAACATTTCTGATTAAAGAATATTTCAATGGTCAGTTCTCTTTTTATGCAACGGGACTTTCTGATGAAAAGACAAAAGGTCAGCTAAAAGCTTTTCATGCAAGTTTGCAGCTGTATGGATGTGAGGAAACAAAGGCGCCAAAGGACTGGTTTGAGGCTTTTATACGTTTGAGAGCACTTCTTGAGAAGGAGGAAGTATATCGGGATCCGATAAGCAATAGAAGGGTCGTTTTTCTGGATGAGCTGCCATGGATGGATACGGCCAGATCAGATTTTAAAAGCGCTCTCGAGTATTTTTGGAACAGCTGGGCATCTTCGCAGGAAGATCTTTTGCTGATCGTCTGCGGATCCGCTACGTCATGGATCATTAAACATATGCTGAAGGAACGGAAAGGCTTTCATAACCGTGTTACAAGACGGATCAGACTTCTTCCCTTTACTCTGAAGGAGTGTGAGGCGCTTCTGGAGAATAACGATATCGTTATGACAAAACAGCAGATGATAGAATGCTATATGGTCTTTGGCGGTATTCCTTATTATCTGAATCTAATGGATCCGCGTCTTTCCCTTGCGCAAAACATAGATGAGCTTATATTCAAGCCGTATGGCGATTTGAAAGACGAATATACCGAACTGTTTTATTCTTTGTTCAAAAAACCGGGAAAGCACATGTCGATAATAAAAGCTCTTTCTGAGTCTAAAAACGGCAGAACGAGAAAGGAATTATCGGAAGCAGGAGCAATCGGTGGCGGGTCCGTTTTGACGGAGAATCTGCAGGAACTGGAGCAATGCGGATTTATCAAAAGATACACGAATTATACAAAACCGTCTAATGAGGCATATTTCCAGCTCGTTGATCCGTTTGTATTGTTCAGCCTGAGGTTTCTGGGGCCCCGCAAGAGAAATTCATGGATGGAATATATACATTCACCTTCCTACAACGCCTGGAGAGGGAATGCATTTGAGATCTGCTGTGTGAATCATATTTCTGAAATCAAAGCAGCACTTGGAATTGCCGGTGTGGAAACTAAGGAATATGCATGGAGAAGTGAAACATCAGATCCCGGAGCACAGATCGACCTCTTAATTGACCGTAAAGACGGGGTCATTGATCTATGTGAGATGAAATACACAGATTGTGCCTTTGAAATGGATAAAACCGAATATGGAAAGCTTATGAACAGGTTGAGTACATTTCAGGAGGAGACGCATCCTAAGAAAGCGATCCATATGACACTTATTTCTGCAAATGGAATAACAAAAGGGAAATATGCATCCGTATTCCAGAATATAATATCTGCTGAGCAGCTGTTTTAAAAAGAGAGAACATCACTGAGCTCACAGACGCGGACGTCGTTGAGTGGTGCCGCATAAAGATAGCGGACAAGGATGCCGTCTTTGAGAAAAAAGGGAAGAACTGGTATGTACGGAATGGCAGCTGCGTTATAACAGTAAACGCCGGCAGCTTTACGGTGATCACGGCGCACAGGAAGGAAAAATAATGGCCTCATGCAGGGAATATCTTGATTTTATACTTGATCAGCTTTCGGAGCTTGAAGACATATCTTATCGCGCGATGATGGGCGAATACATCATCTATTACCGCGGAAAAGTAATAGGCGGCATATATGACGACCGCTTTCTTGTGAAGCCCGTGAAGTCAGCCGCTGCCATGATGCCGGCCGCGCGCAGGGAGCTGCCTTACGGCGGCGCAAAAGAGATGCTCCTCGTGGATGATGTTGAGAACAGGGAATTCCTGCGCAAACTGCTTGAAGCAATGTACCCGGAACTGCCTGCGCCGAAGAAAAAGAAATGAAAAAACTTTTCAGGTTTTTCTTCGGTCCGGCATTGCTTCAATAGACTAATCATAAAAAAAGTCCTATCATTGCTTAATGCGTGTTGACAACAGACTGTGTCTCTGCCAACGAGTCTTGATTTCAGCGAAGGCGGCGGCTGCCTGATGCCGGAGCAAGACGCGGCAGCTTCTGTCAAAAATAGTCTGCGGCAAACGAATCACAGGAAGGAAAGATAAGTCATGTTTTCAGGAAAATACTTCAAAAAAATAATGCCGGCCTTTTTGTTGCTGATGCTGCTGGCAGCGTGCTCTGTTTTTGCGCTGCGGGCCGTTGTTTACGCTGCGGACGATTCGCAGATGCGCGGGATATGGCTTACCTATAGGGAGTACGATGCCCTTGGACTGACTATACTCGAGAGCGAGACGTCCTACCGCAACAACGCGGACACATTCCTTGAGGAAGCGCAGAAATACGGTATCAACACAATATTCTTACACGCTAGGGCTTTTGACGACGCATTCTGGAGAAGCCCGAACTTCCGGGCCTCGAAATACGTAAGCGCGGATGAGACGCTGACCGCCGCCGAGGCTTATAGAGAATATGATCCGTTCGGCGTGTTTCTTGAGGAAGCGCATAAGTACGGTATGGAGGTCCATGCATGGCTCAATCCCTACCGCGTCAGCCTGGATTACTATTATGATCCCGCGGATGACGCAAGCATTGAGAGGGTGCTTCTCGCGGTGAGAGAACTGCTGGATTATGACAGCAACGGAGAAAAAATCGACGGCATCCATATCGACGATTATTTTTATCATGCCGCAAAAGGGTATTACAGGCCGCAAAACCCGTCTGTCAGATACGCCATTGTCGGTTCAGAGAATGCCAGACCTAAGAGCGGTCCGTATCATGTCGTGACGAGCGCCGAAAAAAGGGCAAACGTCAATAGAATGGTAAAGAGAATTTACAGCGTCGTATCGAGCGCCGGCAGGACCTTCGGGATAAGCCCTACCGGCAATTACGACAACGACATGAGGGACGGCGCGGATATCGATACATGGCTCTCGCAGGACGGCTATCTCGACTATATCATCCCGCAGATCTACTGGACCAATCAGTGGGGCAATGACGGGCATGTAAGGATGTTTACGAACCGGCTGGATCAGTTCCTTGCGAAAAGAAAGAACGGCGCCAGATTCTATGTGGGACTTGCGCTGTACAGGGCGGCGGAATCACAGGGAAAAAGTGATCCGGGCTGGCGCTGGAAAAAGACGAATTTGGCAGATCAGATAGCGGAGCTTGAAAGAAAAGGCGCCGACGGATACGTGCTATTCTCCTCGCAGTATCTTTTCAAGAGCTCCGCCGCGCAGGAGCTGTCAAGACTTCTGCGCTGAGATCGCCGCGCCGCCGCAAAGCAGCGGGAATCAAATCCGGACACAGTTTGCCCATATGTTTTGACAATAGAGTTAGATGATGAAGTAGATGATGAAGGAAAACCTGCAGTATTACTGCAGTCGTTTATTCTCTGAGGTCAGGGAGAGATTCATGAGCAAATACGACCCGCTGTGGGAGTGGATAAAGATAAACGGAACGGAGAGCTTTAAGCTGACATTCGCAGAGATCGAGAAGATCACAGGCTTTCCGATAGACCATTCCTTCCTCACTTACAGGAAGGAACTTCATGTTTACGGCTATGCGGCGGGAAAGATATCGATGAAGGAACAAACGGTTGCCTTCGCGAAAAAGAAACAGGGAGAATGAACATGTGCACGAGCATTGTTGTGAACAGGAAAAAGACGATAATAGGGTGGAACTTAGACATCCTGAACATGGAGCACAGGGTCCGGACAGCCGACGACGGTGTTTTCATAGAGATAAACGACGCAAAGGAAGGATGGCTCCCGCTCTTCGGGGCAAATTCAAGAGGGGATTTTGTCGGGATGCCGACCTGCTGGCCCTTTGACGAACGCAGTGACCCGCATGGGGACGGACAGAATGTGATAATGCTCGATATAGACCTGCTGCTTCAGAAAAAGACGCTGCGGGAGGTAAAAGAAATCGCCGAAAACTCTCCCGTTTACAGTGTTCCCGGCGTCACATTCATGTCGGCGTTGTCCGACAGGGAAGGAAATGTCCTTTATATCGTACCCGGGCAGGGATGCCTCTATTACGAAAGGCCGGAATATAAGATACTGACTAATTTCTCGCCCTTCAAACAGGATACGGAAAAGCATCCCTGGATGGGATGGGACAGATACAAAACAGCCGAGGCGATGCTTAAAGAGGCATCTTATGATTTTGACGTGAAGGACTGTTTTGCCGTTCTGCGGGCCGTTTCGCAGGAAGAGTGCCCGACAGTCGTGTCCATGGTATATGATGTTTCAGAAAAAACAGTTTTCTGGTGCGAAAACAGAAACTGGAACGACATTCACGAGCACAGCATGGGGAAGTAAAGCCTGAAAAGACAGAAGGGCTTACCGGCCACGGGAGGAAAACGATGAATAAAGCTGATTATATAATTCGTCTTGAGAGAAAAGAAGAGCACAGGGAAGTGGAAAACCTGATAAGGGAATCGTTCTGGAATGTATACCGTCCAGGATGCCTTGAGCATTATGTGATTCATGTGCTGAGGGACGATTCCGCGTTTCTGCCGCAGCTTGATTTCGTTATGGAGAAGGACGGCAGGCTCATCGGACAGAATATGTTCATGAAGACAGTGATAGAAGCGGACGACGGCAGAGTGATCCCCGTCCTTACGATGGGGCCGATCTGCATCGCTCCTGAGCTGAAGCGCAAGGGATATGGAAAGATACTGCTGGATCATTCTCTGGCAAAGGCCGCAGAATTAGGTTTCGGAGCTGTTTTGTTTGAAGGCAATATCGATTTCTACAGCAAAAGCGGCTTCGATTATGCAGGCAGATTCGGCATAAGATATCACGACCTGCCGGAAGACGCAGACGCGTCATTTTTCCTCTGCAAAGAACTTATTCCGGGATATCTTGACGGCGTAACGGGAGTTTATCAGACGCCGCGCGGCTATTATGTCGACGAAGCAGCCGCCTGTGAATTCGACAAAGGCTTTCCGCCAAAAGAGAAGCTGAAGCTCCCGGGCCAGATATTTTAAACGGGAAAGGCACTAAAAATTCCGGGAACTGCTTCCGCCGAAGCGCTCCCGGAACTTTTTACTGTATTCAGAATCATTCGGGGACGTCTTCGTTGAAGGCGCCTTTTTCGATCAGCTCCATAAATGCCTTGACGACTTCGGGGTCGAACTGTGTCCCTGAGCCTTTTTGAATCTCCTCGGCAACCGTGCTGAGTTCCATGCGCTTGCGGTACGGGCGGGTCGAGTACATTGCGTCGAAGGTGTCTGCCACAGCGATGATGCGGGCGATCTCCGGGATGTTCATCCCCGTCAGTCCTTTAGGATAGCCGCGGCCGTCAAAGCGTTCGTGGTGGTATCCGGCTCCGGTGGCCAGATCTGTTTCAATGGTAACGTCCTTGAGTATGTCATAGCCGCGCTGCGAATGGCTCTTCATTACGACGAATTCTTCGTCCGTGAGTCTCCCGGGCTTGTTCAGGATACTGTCGGGGATGCTTATCTTGCCTATATCGTGGAGCAGGGCGGTGTGGTACAGAGTGTCGATCTCATCTTGGCTCTTGCCCATCTGTCTTGCGAGCATAGTTGAATATTTGGCTACGCGGTTGGAATGACCGCGCGTGTATGAGTCCTTCATATCTATGCAGTTTGCGAAGACCGTGGCCATCTCGTCGATGAGCTGTTTGTGCTCCGCCTGTTTCTTGAGCAGGATAAGGTTTTTCCTCCTGAAATAGAATGCCAGGGCAGCGCCGACGAGCGCCGGGAGCGAAAGCATCGCCAGCGCCCAGAACCAGAACTGCTCGTAGATCGTCTTGTCTTTAAACAGTACCACGGTAAGATCCTGTTCGCTCTTGCCCGTCATCGTATTCAGAACGTTCAGATCGAAACGGTAAGTTCCGCCTTTCAGGTTTGTGTAGGTGAGGCTTCTCAGTTCGTGCTGAGTGACTGTGACCGGCTCCTTGTCAAAGCCGTCAAGCTTGTAGCTCACATGCGGGTTGTTCAGCGCGTAGTTGAAAGCGTAGGGGTAGATGCGCAGACGCTGACAGTATGCAGGGATGCGCACCTGCCCGTTTTTCACGGGGATGTATTTGTCGTCTGCCATTACGAAAGGCACCGACAGCCTTACTTTGGCTTTCTCGGCTCCTTCATCGTTGATATTTACGCTGCTTACGCCGTTGCTTGCGGCGATGTACAGAGTCCCGTCGGCTTCCAGGTCGTCGAAGGAGTTTGCGGTAGGAGCGCCCGGCAGCCCGCTCTTTGTGTCGTAGAGGGTAAAGTCTATCTTCCCGTTTGCAAGCATATCCTCACGTTTGACCACATATACGCCGTTGCTGCTCAGGACCCAGATGCGGCCAAATTTGTCGAAGAATATGTCAAAGTTGTTGGAATAGGGGAAGTTATGGATGGTAGTGATCTTCCCATCTTTCATATAGGATATCGAGTTGCTTGCGATGATCCAGTAGATGCCTTTATCGACCGGGTCCCTGCGTATGCGCAGGATGACCTCGGAGCGCAGTCCGTTTTCCTTGCCGATGCGGGATATAAGCTTGCCCTTATCCAGTACGTAGATGCCGTCGCCGTCGCTGCCGGCATAGATTTCGCCGTTCGGCCCCTCTTCAAGGCAGAGGATCTCAAGGTTGGTCAGGCCCTGTTTGTCATCGTACTGAGCCACGACGCGTTTGTTCTTTATGATGTTTACTCCCGCTTTGGTCGCCACGGCTATCGTGCCGTCCGACATCTCCATCATTGTACGTGCGCGGTTTGAGGCAAGGCCGTCGGTTACGTTGTAGATATCCCGGCGCTCATCTCCCGTACGGCAGTGGATCAGGCCGTAGTCGCTGTTAGTGCCTATCCATAAAGATCCGTCTTTTGCCGTATGTACTGAGCGGACGCGCGTTCCTTCAAGCAGTTTTGTCAGAGAGTTATCGACAGTTTTATAATCCTTGTCAAGGATAAAGAGCCCGCTGTCTGTTCCCAGATAAAGCAGGCCGCTGTTCAGACACGTGGAATTGACTACCATCTGCGGAAGCCCGGCTATTTTGGAGATGTCTGAGAAGCGGTTGTGCACGATCTTCATGACGCCCTGCCGCGATGAGGTGAACCAAAGATTTCCCTCATAATCGGACATTACATGTTCTACACCGTTGTTCATCGGAAGGTCATTTACCTGGATATAACGGCCGTCGCTGATGAATCCTATGCCGTTGTTGGCGCAGACCCACAGCAGTTTGTCGATAAGACGGAGGCAGCGGACAAACTGCAGAGGCTCTACCGAGAAGATGCGGCTGCCTGCCATGCCCATGCTCAGGTTGCCGTGGATAACAGAGCCGCTCTGCGTGCCCAGATAGACGTAGCCAGGATTTTCAGGATCGGGGTAAATGGTGTTGATCACGACTCCGTAGGGAAGGGACTTCGATTCGTAATGCCTTGTGATCTTAAGGCCCTCTATCGTGAAGAAGTCCCCGGCAAGCGTGACGCCGTATATGACTTTGTCTTTTCCGGAGATAAGCTCGCAGATATACTCATGGTTTATGCGTTCATCGTCCAGAGCGTGCAGCTTTCCCTCCGTGTCGATATATGAAATGCCCTTTGTGGTCGCAATAAGAATGTTGCCCGCGCCGTCTTCTTCTATGGAACGGATCGTGGAGGAAGTCAGGCCGTCTTTTTGTTCATAATTTGTGAAAGTGTTTCCCTTGAGCATGAATACGCCGCTGTCGTTCGTGCCTATCCAAAGCCTTTCTTTAGAATCCACGAAGAGCGAAACAACGCTTGATATTCCGGTGGAGGAGTCGTAGCGATAGAATTCGTTGCCGTCATACCTGGTGAGGCCGCTGTAGCTTCCGATCCACAGAAAACCCTCGGGGGACTGGACGATCGCATTCGCGTCGGATGTGATCAGGCCGTTTCTGTTGTCGTAGAGTATTGAAGTATAACCGAGACCGCGGCCGGTCGTGTCTATCTTTTTTTCTGCGCTTGCCTGCACCGGCAGCAAAAGGATATAGAAAGCGGCAAGAGCGGCCAGAAAGAGTACTAAAAGGCGCTCATGGTATCTGTTTTTTGCGGTAATGAACAATGTATTATATTCTTTCATAACATTCTCCCAGTGTGACAAAAGTCACATATAAAAACTCTGTAATGCTTTTTTGAAGTATAATACTGCACGTTTGATGGTGCAAGTTATTCAGGAATGATTACGGTTTTCTTCAATAAGCCGACCGGCAAAATGGTTTTCTTTTTGATGTTTTGAGGAGCCGCGGTATGTGATACAGTTATAAAAGTACGGCTTAGAAACCCGCTGAATTTGAGATGTAAAAGCCTTTTCAGGAGGCGGCAGTTATGAGTATGAAAAAGAGCAATGATCTGATAATCGGATGTCTGTGCGCGCTCGGATGCGAGACCCTCTACGGTCTGAGCTTTATATTCACGAAGCACGTGACGATGACGACAAGTCCATTCGCACTGCTTGGGTGGCGCTTTCTCCTGGCGGTGATCATAATGAGCATCTGCATAGCCGCAGGCCTGATGAAGGTCGATCTGAAAAATAAACCGCTCAAGCCGCTGCTTTTTATCTCTTTCTTAACACCGTGCGTTTACTTTGTTGGAGAGGTGATAGGCGTCAGCCATACGACGGCTTCCGAAACCGGAGTGTTTCTTGCCTTCATCCCGGTCGCGTCTCTGATAGCCTCGACTCTTATATTGAAAAAGAAGCCCACAGGGGTGCAGGTGACGGGGATACTCGTTGCGCTTGCCGGAGTGCTTGCAACGGTCTTTGCCGTCGGCGCCACCTCAAGCTTTTCGGTAACAGGATATACATTCCTGTCGATAGCGATGATCTCATACGCGCTCTACTGCGTGTATGTCGAAAAGGCGTCGGATTACAGCGGGGCGGAGATCACATATGCCATGGCGGTCGTTGGCGCCGTGTTTTTTATATCAGTCGCTCTGGCGGAAGCCCTCTGCGCCGGCAAGACGGCGGAACTGTTATCGCTGCCGTTCCGCAGCCGCGGGTTTCTGAGCGCGGTGCTTTATCAGGGGATAGGTTGTTCCGTTATAGCTTTCTTCCTCTCGAATATCGCGATAGCAAGAATCGGCGTCAACCGCACCGCGTCTTTTATCGGTGTGGCTACGGTAGTTGCCGTACTTTCCGGCGCGCTGGTGCTTAAAGAGAGATTTACGCTCTGGCAGACTATAGGTACGGTCGTAATAATAGCGGGTGTTTATATCGCGAACATAAAGATAAAAAGCGGTAAAAAACAGGCAGTAAGTAATAGATAAACGGCCAGGCAAGATTAAATAAACTGCCCGATATAGGATAACACTACCTAATTACAACAAGTCTTCTGCCAGAAAGATATATTCATCTTAGAAACTATTGTCACAGACTATTTTAGCGGCTAAAATAAGATTGTATCGAATATTAGCCGAAAGAAAGCTGTGGTATCATGAAATATATAAGCAGATCACTTGAAAAAAGCGTTTTGAAAGCGGCAAGGGAATACAGCTGCATTCTCCTGACCGGTCCCAGGCAGGTCGGCAAAACGACTATGCTTGAGCATTTGATGGAAGGAACATCCAGGACCAAGGTCACGCTGGACGATTCTGAAAACCGCAGACTTGCAAAAAACGACCCGGAACTCTTTTTGGAAATCCATCCGGCGCCGGTTTTGATAGATGAGGTGCAGTACGCGCCGGAACTTTTTTCTTATATAAAGATCAGGATCGACAGCGGAGCCGCTCCCGGTTCTTACTGGCTGACAGGTTCACGTTCTTTCCGGCTGATGGAACTCGCACAGGAGTCGCTGGCCGGCAGAGCTGCCATTTTTCATATGTCTGCTTTGTCCCAGTCAGAGCTTTATGGAACCTGTGAGGCCGAGCCTTTCTCTTTAACACTTGACAGACTTAAAAAACGGGCCGGACGTCTTACGCCATGTTCTCCTGCCGAGATCTATGAAAGGATCTGGAACGGGGGCATGCCGGGCTACAGGAGTGGAAAGTACAGCGACAGAGATCTTTTCTACAGTTCATACGTTCAGTCCTACATAGACCGCGATGTAACGGACATGATATCCGGCGTGGACAAACTTTTGTTCGCGGATTTTGTCAGATCCGCAGCCTGCCGTGTCGCTCAATTGCTCAATGTCCATGATATAGCTATGGATGTCGGAGTCTCGGATGATACAGCTAAAAGGTGGCTGCTTCTGCTCGAAAGATCAGGAATTATATTTTATCTGCGTCCGTATTCAAACAATCTGCTAAAACGCACGATAAAGACGCCTAAAATGTACTTTTTTGACACCGGGCTCGCTGCGTATCTTACAAGATATTCGACCGCCGATATCCTGATGAACGGTGCGATAAACGGGCCAATACTTGAAAATTACGCGGTCTCGGAGATTCGAAAAACATGGATGAACGACGCTAAGGAATGTCTGTTTCATTATTACAGGGATAAGGACAGCAATGAAATTGATCTGGTCATCGAAAGCGATGGGGAACTGCATCCGCTTGAGATAAAGAAAAGCACAAATCCTGCACCGGAGCTATTTTCGTCGTTTAAGGTCCTGGATAATGCTTCGATACCGAGAGGAGCCGGCGCGATACTTTGCCTTCGCGAAACAATGTCCGCTATAGACAGGAACACTTTTATCCTGCCTGTGTGGATGATATGACCACCGCAAAAAAATTGCCAATGCCCGCGCATTAAGTCGGTTTGTTCAGATGAAGAAAATAAACGGCGACTATATATAAAAGATACGGAGTCTTTCTACGGAATGACAGAAAAAATACTGGCTGATGCCTGATATAATATCGTAAAACAATCTGGGAATTGACCTGTTTGACTCACTCGGAAGATATTAAAGGTCTGCACAGAGTGCATTTTTAATGCGAAATAACTGCTGGTGAAAATGTATCAAGTAAATTTAGTCAGTCTGTATTTGTATAACAATGTAAAGATATGTTTTACATTGTGTTGATATTTCATGCATATACAAATATAATATAAAAAAAGAAGGTGATGGAAGCTATGGCAACCGCAAACATAAATGTCCGTGTCGATACCGAATTAAAGCAGTCAGCAGAAGAACTCTTCGCGGATCTGGGGCTTAATATGTCCTCAGCAATCACAATATTCCTGAAAAGTGCCGTAAGTCATGACGGCATACCGTTTGAGGTAAAGCGTTCTTCTCCGAATGCAGGGACGGCTGCGGCGCTTGCCGAGTATAACGAAATGAAGAAAAATCCCGGCAAATATAAGAGATACGAATCTTTCGACGAAATGGCAAAAGAAGTACTGGCTGATGCTTGATATCGTACCGTCAAACCAATTCAGAAAAGATTTGAGACTGGCAAAAAAACGCGGATTTAAAATCGAAAAATTAAGAAGTGTAATAACCGCGCTTGCCGAAGGAAAAAAGCTGGAAAAACGCTTCCGTGTTCACGCCCTGAGCGGAGAATACAGCGCTTTCCGTGAGTGCCATATCGAGCCTGACTGGCTTCTGATATATCGCATCGATGAAGGCGTATTGGAACTTTTCCTCTTCAGGACCGGGAAACACTCTGATCTTTTTTAAAGAGCATATAAAAGAAACGGGGAATATTGATCATATGTCATACGACAAAACAAAAGATCCGACGGGTTTTGTACTTCTTTCCGACTTTGTCCCGCAGATAATCCAGGAGATACGCTACTATTCAACTTATAACTTTATCGGCGACCGTATAGACGGCTATGAGGAGCCCGTCGCGATAATTACAAAAGAAGCTGCAAGGGCTTTGAAAGCCGTAAGCAACGAGATGACAGTGCAGGGCTACCGCCTGAAGATATTCGACGCATATCGTCCCGCCGCTGCTGTAAGACATTTTTTAATGTGGGCCCTGGATGACCTCGACCTGCGGATGAAGCCGTATTTTTATCCTGATCTGGAAAAGAAGTCTCTTTTCTCAAAAGGTTTTATAGCGGAACATTCAGGCCACAGCAGGGGAAGCGCTTTAGACCTTACGCTTCTGGATATGAGAAGCGGGAAAGAGCTGGACATGGGAAGCCCCTTCGACCTCTTCAGCGAAGCCTCCAATCCGGATTATAAAGGGATAACGGAGGATCAGTACACAAACCGGCTGCTCTTGAGGAAAGCTATGATGCGCAACGGTTTTCAGCCGTATGAGACAGAATGGTGGCATTTCTCGCTCAAGGACGAACCCTATCCCGATACATACTTTGATTTCCCCGTTACTTCTGAGCATTGGAGATAACGTCTGCAAAGAATAAAGCCGCGCGCCGCAGCATGAACTGACGGCCGCGGCGGTTATTTATCTGTGTATGAGGAGAAAATTCGATTTACCAATATAGACCAAGCCATTTGGTAAAGTCATGTATAACTGATATCGTGCTTGCAGCTACAGGATCTTCCTGTATTCTCCCCGCTTTGTAAATTCTATTATGCCCCTGTCGCGCAGCAGCTGTAGCTGCTGTCTGATTTTTGCCTGCACATTATGGTTGTTCGGATGAAGCATCGAAAGTTTTTGCTCATATCTGTATATATCGGAAAGAGCAAAGACAGGCCCCTTGACTTCTTCAACGCATGACAGTACATCAAAGAGCCAGCCTCGCGCATTCATGTCTTTTATGAAAAGCGAATCCGCTACGGAAACTTTTTGAAGCACGTCTTTTTTATCAACTTCTTTTCCGTTTTCAACGATAGGTATTCTTCCTGTCGCCGGTATGGAGTTTACAAGTATATTGCAGCCGACCCAGCCTGCACGGCGCGCATCCGGTGATAATGGCTTTCTCATCTGAATGATCTTTGGCGTGAAGAAGTGTTTGGGGACAAAGAAGAAATCATTTACGGACCAGTTTGTTTTTGCGTACAGCATAAAAAAGAAATCCGGGTTGTCAGAGCTGAGTATCCTCTCTATCATCGTCGAATAAGAACCGTCATTTACAATGTCGATGCTTTTGCCGTTTTTGCTTTTTAATTCATATTGACTGCCGCATTCAGGACAGTAAAAATCCGCTACTGGACGATTATTATTGAAATGGTTTATGTTTGCGTTTCCGCATCTCGGACAGAACATATTATCCGACACCCATTGTTCAGTCAGGACACGGGCGATCTGAGAAGCGCTGCTGTAACCGCCGCTTAAAGACGCATTCATGTTTAAGTTCATAATCTGCACATTATCCGGCATTTTGCAGACGCTCCTTTTTGTCTGTTGGTCATCATGCATTCCGCATTATTAATTATAATATTATTTAAGGCGTTAAAAGAAATGATTTGCTTCGTGACATATCTGCCGCCATGCAGCGGACGCTGTTCTCAGTATCGGCGCGGCGGTTTGGGAAAGGATGAACGAAATGAAGTGCGCTGTAATATATTATTCAAAATCAGGGGTCACAAA
>JAFYJW010000006.1 GCA_017537925.1 Synergistes sp.
GCACCTGAACTCGGCGCTGTGAACCCCGGAGACGTCAACCCGCCGGCGCCGCCTCAGGTCACGCCGCCCGTGATAACCTCATTCCAGGTGGGCGGCTTCGACGGCAGCACCGGTCTTTCTATGGTAGCAGGCCGCACCTATACCGCAACGGCCACTGCGACTGGCGAAGGCGTCACATGGACAGTCGAGGCAGACGACGCACTGACATGCAGCGAACCGAACGCAGGCAACAGCACCACGTTCACGGTCACGCCAAACGCGGCAAGCGACGGCGCAAAGATCTCGGTACGGGCGCAGAACGAGGGAGGAGTCACACAGCCGGCGACTCTGACGTTTAAAGTTCTCCCGCAGCTGGACGAGAAAGAGGAAAAGGCGCGGGAGATGAGCGCGGACCCGCAGTCTGTCGATCCGCAGGGGCTCAACATCACCGCGAATGACATAGTCACGGTGAACATGAGCCTTGACGACCTTGACGGCGGACTCAGGAACGCGGTCTCAAACAACACAACGACCCCGCTTGCGATACTTCCGGAGCTGCAGCCGCAGCAGAGCGGAACATACTACATGAAAATGCCTGTCGAGCCCGGCGTTACGGGAGACCTGCTCTTCTTCACGGGAGAAGACAGCAGCGCGTCTGACGCTGTCTTCTATGATGAGAACTGGAACGAGATCACGAGCGTCGATTCGTCAGTGGTAATCATTGTAGTTGCGGCGCCGCTTGAGGCCGGCAAGACCTACACGCCGGTCATTGCCGCGGAAAACGGCGAGGATCCGCAGCCGGTAAGGCCGGATAACGGCAGCCACAGCAGCGGATGCAACGGCGGCTTTGGGGCGCTCTCCCTGCTGCCGCTTCTTGCGCTCTTCGTGCTGAAGAAAAAGTAACGAATAAATAACAAAGAAAATGGAGGAAAAACAATGAGCTTCAAAAGGAAATTCGCTGCCGCATTGCTTGCAGGATTATTGGCGTGCGGTGCCGCCCATGCGGCAACTGCCGACAGGGAAACGATACAGCAGGTAGCCCTGCTTCAGTCGCTCGCTCAGGGATATTTCGGCGGTACCGTTACCGTGGAACAGCTGCGCGCAGCCGGGGACATCGGTATCGGAACCTTCAAAGGGCTGAACGGCGAAATGATAGTATTGGACGGCACGGTCTACCAGGCCCTGGGCAGCGGTGAAGTTGTCGTTGCCGATGATAAAGAAACAATACCTTTCGCCAACGTGACCTTCTTTGACAAGGACATCACCCTGCCGCTCTCTGATATCGCAGACAAAGCTGCGCTGGAGGAACGGCTGAACCGGGTAGTTAAAGAAAAAGGGGAAAACAGCTTTTACGTGATCAAAATGCATACAACATTCCCCGGCATTCTCTTCCGCAGCGAATACGGAAGCAAAGAACCTTATCCCACGCTGGTAGGCGCGTTAAAGGAAAAACAGACGGAATTTAACCATAAGGATATCACAGGTACTTTGGTAGGTCTTTACTGCCCGGGTTATATGGGCGGGCTGAACACGCCCGGCTGGCATTTCCATTTCCTTTCAGATGACAAAAAGCACGGCGGCCATGTGCTGGAACTTTCCTTCCGAAGCGGTGATGTGCTGATGGACAAGACCGACGCATTTGCCATGATGCTGCCGGACGACAACCGTTTTCAGAGCCTGAACCTGGCAAAGGACATGAAGGAAGATATACGCCAGGCTGAACAGGACAAGCAGCCGTCGGCACAGAAATAAGAGCGTATTTCCGCCATTCGGCAGCAGACTGACGCGCACAGTAAACAACGTTTTAGCTGGAGCTCCCCGGCAGTCTTGTTCTTTCGTTCCCGTAACTGATAAAAACGGCAGGGCATATTTTTCGCCCTGCCGTAAATCATCAGCTGACACTTAAAAGGGAGTCAGGCCTTTCAGTTGGCTCTCTTCCAGCGCGGCCCCTGCGGCGTGTCTTCGATCAATATGCCCCTTGCCGCAAGCATATCGCGTATCTCGTCGGAGCGCTTGAAGTCCTTTGCTTTGCGCGCCGCGCTGCGTTCAGCGACAAGAGCGTCTATCTCAGCGTCTTCGCCGCTGTTCTTCTCTTCCTGATAAAGATAACCGAGAATCTTGTTCGTTTTGTCAAAGAAGAGCTTTGCCGACTCCAGAGCCTCTTTGTCTATATCGTTATGCTCGGTCATATGCACGTTTACCGCGCGCACGGCTTCGAATATATAGCCGAAGGCGCCCGCAGTGTTGAAATCGTCGTCCATTGACTGAGTAAAGCCCTCTTCGTTCGCCTTCAGCGCTTCGCGCAGAGATGCGTCTTCAGTTCCCGCTTTTCTGTTTTCGAGCGCAAAGAGCAGGTCTCTGTAACAGTTGTTGAGGCGTTCCACCGCGCCTTTTGCGTGTTCGAGGCCTTCCGCGGAGAAATTGAGCGGCGAGCGGTAATGTACGCTCATAAGGAAGAAGCGCAGCACAAGCGGGTTGACCTTCTGGGTGACGTCGCGCACCGTAAGGAAATTCCCGAGCGACTTGGACATCTTTTCCTTGTCTATAAGCAGATATGCGTTGTGCAGCCAGTATTTAACGAACTGTGTGTCATTGGCGCACTCCGACTGGGCTATCTCGTTCTCATGATGCGGGAAGATCAGGTCGCTGCCGCCGCCGTGGATATCTATAGTTTTGCCTAAGTATTTTGTCGACATCGCGCTGCATTCTATATGCCAGCCGGGACGTCCCTTGCCCCACGGGCTCTCCCAGAAGGGTTCGCCGGGCTTCGCGGCCTTCCAGAGCGCAAAGTCGAGAGGGCTGCGCTTGCGTTCGTCGACGTCGATGCGGGCGCCGGCCATAAGCTCTTCTATGCTCTGCCTTGAGAGCTTTCCGTATTCGCTGAAGCTGTCCACGCTGAAATATACGTCGCCCTCTGTTTCGTAGGCATGACCTTTCTCTATAAGGCGCTTTATGATGTCTATTATCGCTGCTATCTCATGCGTCGCGCGCGGGTTCACAGTCGCGCGGTTTATGCCCAGCGCGTCCGCGTCGCGGTAATATTCAGCAATGAAACGCTCTGCCAGTTCGGATACCGATATGCCTTCCTCATTTGCGCGCTTTATCATTTTATCGTCGACGTCGGTAAAATTCTGCACGAAGGAGACGTCATAGCCGAGACTTTCGAGATAGCGGCGGAAAACGTCAAATATAACGAACGGGCGGGCATTGCCTATATGGAAGAAGTTGTATACGGTGGGACCGCACACGTAAAAGCGCACTTTTCCTTCCTCAAGAGGAACGAAAGGTTCCTTTTTTCTTGTAAGGTCGTTATACACTGATAAAGCCATAAAATACACCTCCGAATCACTTTGCTGCGCTTTATTGTGATATCCTATAACATGATAGGGATGAGCGCAATAAAGGAAGGGCATTTTTCTTGAACAAAGACGAACTGACGAGCTTTGTAAAAGGATTCCCCGACAAGCCCGGCATATATATGATGCGCGACGGGAACGGGGATATCATCTATATAGGCAAGGCAAAATCTCTTAAAAAGAGGGTCTTGTCTTATTTCCGTCACAGCAATTTTGCCTCGCCGCGCCTCAGGAAGCTTGTAGACACGATACGCGATATCTCTACGATCAGGACCGAGAGCGAGATAGAAGCGCTTATCCTCGAAAACAGGATGATCAAGCTGTATCAGCCTTTCTTCAACGTAGATCTCAAGATGAACGAGCGTTATGCCTATATAAAGATCACAGCCGAAAAATACCCTAAACTGGTCGTCACGCGCGTAAAGACGGACGACGGAGCTGTATACATAGGCCCCTATGTGCGGGTGCAGGAGGTGCGCGCGCTTCTGCGCCTCGTGGAGCGTTACCTTCCTCTGCGCACCTGCGCTGGCGACGCGTCAAGGCCGCAGAACGGCAGGCCCTGCATGAAATATTCGCTGGGCAGATGCCTTGCGCCCTGCTGCGGGCTCTGCACGCCGAACGAATACCGCGACCGCGTAGCTGATGTGGCGCTGCTGCTTCAGGGTCAGGGCGCGGAACTTGTGGAACGTCTTCGCGCGAGGATGGATAAAGCCGCGGAGCGCCTCTGTTTTGAAGAGGCCGCGCATCTGCGCGATACGATACGAGCGATATGGAGGGTGAGCCGCCAGCAGCACACTACGCCGGACATACCTGCCGGAGAAGATAATTACTGGGACATACTGAACTCGATGCAGAAGACGTTCAGTCTGCCGCTTCTGCCGTGGCGCATCGACGGCTTCGATATATCGCACATCGCAGGCAATTTCACGGTCGGAGTGGCGGTGGTATTTGAGCAGGGCTATCCGAATCCGTCGCTCTACCGGAAGTTCAATATCAAAACGGTGGAAGGGATAGACGACTTCAGGTCGATGAAAGAGACGTTAACGCGCAGATACGCGCGCTGCCTGAAGGGAGAGGAGCCTCTTCCGCAGCTGATACTGATAGACGGAGGCCCGGTGCAGCTTGATTTTGCGCTGCAGGCGCTTGAATCTCTGGGGATTACGAATATCCCCGTCATATCCCTTGCCAAAGAATTTGAAGAGGTATACGTCCCCGATAAAAAGGAGCCCGTGCGCCTTGAGCTCACGGATCCTGTGCTGCGGCTCCTGCAGCATGTAAGAGACGAAGCGCACAGATTTGCCGTTACCTCTCACCGCGCGCGCAGGGCTCAGAGCCTGAAGCGCAGCCGCATCGAGGAAGTGCCGGGAATCGGCAGGGCGAAGGCGGCAATGCTGATCACGCGCTTCGGAAGCGTAAAGGCGATAACGGAGCTGCGTCCCGAGGAGCTTGCCGCGGCGCCGGGAATTGGCCCCGCGCTTGCAAAAAGGATACTGGATAAACTTAAGGAAGAATCACAGACGGAAGTCCCCGCGGGGAAGATCATAAAAGACGAAGGCGGCGGTGAAATTGTCGATAAATAACACAGACGAATATTATATGCGCTGCGCTCTTGAGCTCTCCGCCAACGGCGCGGAGTGCAGCCCGAACCCGCGCGTCGGCTGCGTGATAACGCGCGGCGGCAGCATAATAGGGAAGGGCTGGCATAAAAAATGCGGCGGCCCGCACGCCGAGGTCGAAGCCGTCCGCGACGCCGGAGGCGATATAGAGGGCGCCGACGTATACGTAACGCTCGAGCCATGCTCGCATTACGGCAAAACGCCGCCATGCGCCGACATGCTGGTCTCACTCAGGCCCGGGCGCGTGATCTCATCGATCTCCGACCCAAACCCGAAGGTAGCAGGGCAGGGCTTTGAGAAGCTTAGGAATGCAGGCATCGAGGTAAAGACAGGCGTTTTAGAAGAAGAGTGCAGATGGATCAACAGAGGCTTCCTGCGGCGGATGAAGGAAGGGCGCCCCTGGACTATGATCAAATGCGCGGCCTCGCTCGACGGGATGGTCGCGCTCAAAAACGGCAAAAGCAAATGGATAACCGGCCCCGAAGCCAGGACATGCGTGCATGAGCTGCGCGCGGAAAACGACGCTCTGCTGACGGGAGTAGGCACCGTTTTAGCGGATGATCCCGAGATGACGGTTCGTTATGCCGCAGGCAGGTCGCCTCTGCGCGTTGTCCTTGACAGGACCCTGCGGACTCCGCCGAAAGCTGCGATACTGAAAGGAGGAGCCGTGATATTCACGCTTCCTTCCGCTTCTTCCGAAAAAGCCGCCGTTCTTGAAGACGCAGGCGCAAGAATCGTAAGAGTGAGCTGCGATAATTTCCTCGGCGATGTGCTGAAGGAGCTGTGCGGCATGGGCGTGAATTATCTCATGATAGAGGCGGGCCCTTCAGTGACGTCATCTTTTATAAGCGGAGGACTGTGCGACGAGCTGGCGCTTTTCGTAGCCCCGAAGATAATGGGAAACGGAAGATCTTTTGCGGGAGGCGCCGAATTTCAGGAAATGGAGGACATTCCGCGCCTGAAAGATGTAAAATACACAAAATACGGCAGAGACCTTCTGATAAGGGGGCTTTTTGAATGTTCACCGGACTTATAGAAACTACCGGGACGATCAAGGCGATATCTCCGAAAGGGGAAGTCATCGAAGTGACCGTAGAAGCTCCGTCGATAGCGGGAGAACTGCATCTCGGAGACTCCGTATCGCTGTCGGGCGTCTGCAGCACGGTAACGTTCTTCGACTCGCGCTCGTTCAAAGTCGAATTGATGCCGGAAACGCAGATGCGCACGACATTCGGAAGAGCAAGAAGCGGCACCAGGCTGAACCTTGAGAGGGCTATGAGGGTCGATTCGCGCCTCGACGGACATATGGTCGCAGGTCACGTCGACGGGACCTGCGCGGTGCGCAGCATAGAGACGCTGGGAATCACGAGGAAGATCTATTTTGCGGCGGGAGAAGATCTGCTTTCGGGTATAGTGGAGAAGGGCTCTGTGACGGTGGACGGCGTAAGCCTTACGGTCATAGACGCAAGGGAAGACTTTTTCTCTGTCGGAGTGATACCGGCTACTCTTGCCGAGACCACGATAGGCCTTCTGAAAGCAGGAGACCTCGTAAATATCGAGACCGATATGATAGGCAAATATATCAGAAAATTCCTTTCTGAAATATACGCCCCGAAAAATGACGCAGAAAAGATGAAAAATACTCTTACTTGGGATAAACTAACTGAGTACGGCTGGGGTTAGTTTAAACCACAGAGTGACGGAGGGATAAAATGCTCAATACGATCGAAGAAGCAATAGAAGATATTCGCGCCGGAAAAATGGTCATCGTCGTTGACGACGAGAACCGCGAGAATGAAGGAGACCTGGTAATGGCGGCCGACTTCTGCCGCGCAGAGGATATCAACTTCATGATCTCAAAAGCGCGCGGACTGGTGTGCGTGCCGATCTCACGCGAGCAG
Source organism: Synergistes sp. (assembly GCA_017537925.1). Classification (GTDB taxonomy): domain Bacteria; phylum Synergistota; class Synergistia; order Synergistales; family Synergistaceae; genus Synergistes. The sequence continues at coordinate 6,853 of JAFYJW010000006.1, forward strand.
GCGGACAGGCTTGAGCTTTCGCCGATGGTCGAGCGCAATACCGACGCTCACGGCACCGCTTTTACAGTTTCCGTAGACCACCTGCAGGGAACGACTACCGGAATTTCAGCTCCCGAGCGCGCATATACTGCCCATGCACTCGGGCTGCCCGACTCAAAACCGGGAGATTTCCGCAGACCCGGACATATCTTCCCGCTGATCGCGCGTCCTGGCGGCGTCCTGCAGCGCGCAGGACACACCGAATCCGCGGTCGACCTCGCGCGTCTTGCCGGCCTTAACCCTGCCGGAGTCATCTGCGAGATAATCAACGAAGACGGCACGATGGCCCGTCTCCCGCAGCTCATGGAGTTCGCGAAGAGAGAAGGCCTTAAGATAACTTCCGTTGAGAAGCTTATCCGCTACAGGGTAATACGCGAAAAATTCGTCAAAAAGGAAGCCACCGTTAAGATGCCGACGCAGTGGGGCGAGTTCATCTGTCATGTCTATACGAGCCCTTACGGCGACAACCCGGGCGCAGTGCATCTTGCTCTTGTCAAGGGTGACATATCGGGAGATGAACCGGTCCTTGCGCGCGTGCATTCAGAATGCTTCACCGGCGACCTTTTGGGTTCTCTCCGCTGCGACTGCGGCCCGCAGCTTCACACTGCGATGAACATGATCGAAAAAGAGGGACGCGGCGTGCTTCTCTATCTGCGTCAGGAAGGACGCGGCATCGGTCTGCTCGCAAAGCTCAAGGCCTACGAGCTTCAGGACAAGGGACTCGATACGGTGGAAGCGAATATCGCGCTCGGATACGCGGCGGATCAGCGCGACTACGGCATCGGCGCGCAGATACTTGCCGATCTAGGACTCAAAAAGCTGCGCCTTATGACGAACAACCCCGTAAAGATCACGGGCCTTGCGGGCTACGGGCTTGAGATCACGGAGCGCGTCCCGATAGAGATCGCCCCCAACCCGTTCAACGAGCGCTATATGAACACAAAGATCTGCAAGATGGGGCATCTTCTGAACAACAGGATGCAGTACGACTGCAAGAATTTTGGAAACAGCCGCTGATAATATAAGTTAAAACAAAAGATAAAGACAAGGGGGAAGAAATATGCGCACGATTCAGGGAGATATGCTGGGAAGCGGCCTGCGCTTTGCGATAATAGCCTCTCGCTTCAACGAGCTCATAACATCAAAACTCATCGAAGGCGCGAAGGACGCCCTGACGCGTCACGGAGTCAGCTATCAGGACATAGACCTTTTCTGGGTGCCGGGAGCTTGGGAACAGCCCGTCGCGGCAAAGGAAATAGCTCTGCTCGGCAAATATGACGCGATCATCACGCTGGGAGCCGTTATCCGCGGCGATACCACGCACCATGAGTACGTAGCCGGAGAAGCAGCAAAGGGAATTGCCCTCGTCGGGCTCGAATACCGTCTGCCTGTGTCATTCGGGATACTTACCTGCGACAACCTGGAGCAGGCGCTGATACGCGCCGGCAGCAAAGCAGGAAATAAAGGCGCCGACGCGGCTCTTGCCGCGCTTGAGACAGCCAAGCTGATGAAAGAGATACGCTCTATGGAGGCGAAAAAAGACTGATGCTTGATATGAAATGGGTACGCGAACATTACAGCGAGACCGCTGAGATGCTTGCTTCGCGTAATAACGCGTTTCCGCTCGACCGCTATATTAAACTCGATGAGGACCGCAGAAACCTGCTGCTCAAAGTCGAGAAACTGAAGGAACGCCGCAACAGCGGTTCCAAAGAAGTCGGTATAAAGAAAAAAAACGGTGAAAACACCGATGAACTTCAGGAGGCTATCCGTCAGCTCGGAGATGAGATAAGCAAACTTGACGGCGAGGTCGCCGACATTCAGAAAGAGCTCGACGAGCTCGCGCTCAGCATACCGAACCGTCCGCATGAAAGCGTACCCAAAGGAAAAGACGAGAACGACAACGTCGAGATGCGCCGCTGGGGGACTCCCAAAGAATTCGGCTTCGAACCGAAGCCGCACTGGGAGATAGGCGAAGCGCTCGGCATCATGGACTTTGACCGCGCAGTAAAGTTAGCGGAAAGCCGTTTCACTGTCCTAAAAGGAGCTGGAGCCGCGCTTGAGCGCGCTATCATGAACTTCATGCTTAACCTGCACACGACGCAGCATGGCTTTACGGAAGTAGCGCCGCCTGTTCTCGTAAATACAAAAACGATGACAGGCACCGGGCAGCTGCCGAAGTTCGCGGAAGATCTCTACCGCTGCGCAAACGACGATCTCTGGCTGATACCGACTGCGGAAGTTCCCCTTACCAACCTGTACTCGGGCGAAACGCTTAAAGAAGCGGACCTGCCGAAGTATCTCTGCGCATACACGCCATGCTTCCGCCGTGAAGCCGGCAGCTACGGGCGCGATATGCGCGGCATGCTGCGCCAGCACCAGTTCGACAAGGTCGAGATGGTGAAGATATCCGTGCCCGAAAAGAGCTACGACGAGCTGGAGCACATGACCGGCTGCGCGGAAAAAGTCCTGCAGCTGCTCGGCATCCCCTACAGAGTGATAGTCCTCTGCACCGGAGATATGGGCTTCGGAGCGGCAAAGACATATGACCTCGAAGTCTGGCTGCCCTCGCAGCATACATACCGCGAGATCAGCTCATGCAGCAACTGCGAGGATTTCCAGGCGCGCCGCATGGGACTCAAATACAAACCGGCGGACGGAGGCAAGGCGCGTTTCGTTCACACGCTGAACGGCTCCGGACTTGCGATAGGACGCACTCTGATAGCAGTGATAGAAAACTACCAGAACAGCGACGGATCCGTCACGATACCGGAAGTGCTTCGTCCGTATATGGGCGGTATGGAAAAAATAAGCGCATAACGAAAATAAGTATAAAAAATTCGGAAGCCGCAGGTAAAAACCTTGCGGCTTCCTTGTTTTATGGTAGGATATATATGAACAGGAGCGTTATATTTTAGGGCGGGAAAACGGCTTTATTTTTCAGACGGCAAACGGCTTTATTTTTAGGGGAAACGGCTTTATTTTTTGACGGGAGAAAGGCTTTATATGAGCGGCACTAACGGCACTACTGTGATCATGATAGTAATGGTCGCGCTTATCTGTGTCATGATACAGAAGTTTTTCAAAAAATACCTGGAGCGTGACCAGTATTACTACCTCAAAGACATTACGTTGATAGGAGCATGGGCTCTCTGCGGCATATGGATGCCCGACGGATCTCTGCGCATAACCGTAGCGGCGGGCGTAGCGTCCGCATGCGTAGGCTTCTGCCAGAGGGTCATGCGCGCGAAGAATCTGCGCCTTATCTATTTTATGATAGGCTTCGTCTTTTCGGTCTTCGGCCCGCGCATAGCATTCGTCGAATACAGCGGCGGGCAGTATTATTACCTCTCATACTTCGCATCTGTCGCGATCAGCACGATATGGGTAGGCATATTCCCTATATTCTTCCAGGAAATAGATGAGATACCCGGCCTGTGCGGGCTTCTTCTCACTGTCAGCTGGACGATGATATCAGTCGTTATACTCACATCGTCGCAGAGCCTGAGAAACGCTTCTCAGATATGTGTCATCGGTCTTGTGATGCTTATAGTTTTCTGGGAGCGCCATATTTACGCCTACCGCCGTCTTACCGAGCCGCTCACGGGGCTTTGGGGGACGCTTTTTGCCGGACTTTCCATTCTCGGCGTAAGCAAGGGCATCACATTTTACACGCTCTCGCTGCTGCCGCTCGGCTTCTTCGCGCTTCCGATAACGGAAGCCTCAATGGGCGTCGTAAGCGCCTTTTTCTCTTCGAGGCCTCCGGCAAATCTTATGCTCTACAGAAAGCTTATAACAAAAGGCTACTCGCATCCGGTAGCGATTCATATCGTCGTCGCGGTATGCGCGCTTTTAGGCTGCATAGTATCGGCTATTCAGATAGGCTTCCCGGACTTTTTCTATCTCATAGCCGTGCTCGGCGTGCTCTTTGCGGTGATCTGGGTCGGATATACGTTAAAGTACCAGCGCGCAAAGATGAACGATGAATGCAGGCGCCCCCGCCTGTGGGGCATCGCTGTGGACAACATATCGCTGAATTATGCGCTCTCTCGCGTGCAGCACTGGATGAATTCCGAGCGCGCGCCGCATATAATCGTGACCCCAGACGCGCTTGCGGCCCTCAGAAGCAGAACAGATAAAAGATACAGGAAGATAGTGCGCTCCGCTGGGCTTGTGCTGCCGGACGGAGCGGGGCTTGCCGCGGCGCTCAAGATCAACGGGACCCCCGTTCAGGAGCGCATCCCGGGCGTGGAGTTCACGGAGCATCTCTGCCGGCTTGCCGAGCAGAACGGATGGAAGGTATGGTTTCTCGGAGGAGAACCTGGAGTAGCTGAAAAAGCGGCTAAAAAGCTGACCGAAAAATTCCCGCGCCTTATCGTGGCCGGTACCCGCAACGGCTTTTTCAAGTCTGATGAGACAGATTCCATCTGCGAAGCTATAAAAGCGGCCGGCACCGACTTCCTTTTTGTAGGACTGGGAGTTCCCAAGCAGGAATACTGGCTCGACGAATGTTTTGAGCAGACAGGCGCAGTGGTCGGGATGGGGATAGGCGGCAGCATGGACGTCATATCGGGCAATCTCAAACGCGCTCCCAAGATATGGCAGACCTTATGCCTTGAATGGCTCTACCGCGTCATACAGGAACCGTGGCGCTGGAGAAGGCTTTCCAAACTTCCCCTTTTCGTATGGTATATCCTGCTTACATGGCTTCATATAGACGGCTATAAAGACGATCCGTCAGAAAAGTTTTGATTTCCGAATCATAAATCGAAGGGATACTGATAAGAATGAAGATGGACAAACTGCTTAAACAGGCTCAGAGGATGCAGGCGCAGATGACCTTAGCGCAGGAAGAGCTCGGAAACGCCGTAGTCGAGGGAACCTCCGGCGGCGGCGCGGTGAAGGTGACGGCAAACGGACACGGCGATATCCTTTCAGTCACGATAAGCAAAGAAGTGGTCGATCCGGAAGATACGGAAATGCTTGAAGATCTCGTGCTCACAGCTGTCAAAGAGGCTCTCTCAAAAGCCAGGGAGCTTTCGAGCTCAAAGCTGAACGCTGTGACGGGCGGACTTGGAGCAGGCTTCCCCGGACTTGTCTGACAGGCGCGGCTTTGTCCCTCCCCGGACCGGTACAGGAACTTATAAAACAGTGGAGCAGGATGCCCGGTGTCGGTGAAAAGACCGCCAGGCGCATGGTCTTTTTCCTGCTGAGACAGGATCCGAAGCAGATAAGAGCTTTCGGAGAAGCGGTCATATCGCTTACCGAAAATATCAGGCACTGCAGCGTCTGCGGGGCGATAACCGACGCAGATCCCTGCCCGCTCTGCACTGACCCGCTGCGTGACAGAAAGCTCATGTGCGTCGTGGAAAGCGAGGAAGACTGCGTCGCGATAGAGCAGGCAGCGGTATTCAACGGCATATACCATGTGATAGGCGGCAGGCTCTCTCCGCTTGACGAAGAAGAGATTCCCGAAGGCAGCCTTGAAAGGCTAAGGGAACGTGTGGAAAATGGCGGCGTCGAAGAGATAATAATTGCGACGGCGCCGCGCATAGAGGGAGACCTTACCGCATATGCGGTGCAGGAAGCGCTGTCGGGCCTGAAAGTAAAGATATCGCGCCTTTCCTACGGTCTGCCGGTAGGCGGAAGCATCGGCTTCGCCGACCGCGTTACGCTGCATATGGCGATGGAGGCAAGAAAGGAGATGAACGCGGGAGAATAATATAAACAGGCGTCAGAGAAACAGATCTATTCAAAAAAAAATACAAACAGAGAGGAGGATTATCATGCGTCATGACATAGAGCTGTCAAAGTTAATGAGAAGAGTTGTATACGCCGTTATGGTGATCGTATGCGGCGCCGCCGGATACCAGATGTCGCTTTTTGTGCTCAGAATGAAATGGTGGCCCTCGGTGTCCGCGATACACCCTGTCGGAATGACCGTCTTTATAGTACTGCTTTCAGCGCTTTTGGGCTTTATTCTTTCGCCGCTTTTCTGGTGGGCTTTAGTAAAATTCGCGCAGTTCTTTGAATCAAGGATACAGAACATCAGCATACCGGACCTCATAATAAGCGTATTCGGGCTGATGCTCGGACTTCTGCTTGCGAACCTTATTGCCATACCGCTTTCAAGATTACCCGGAGGGATAGGAGTATACATAGCTATTCTGCTGAATGTCGCACTCGGTTACTGGGGGCTCAGGTTTTTCGCGAAGCGCAGCGACGATATAAAATCAAAGTTTCCGCTGCCGCGCAAAAAGTCGGCGCCTGACACTGCCGAAACAACGGCAGTCAGCGATACGCCCTCATCACACCCCAAAGTGCTTGATACAAGCGCCATCATAGACGGAAGGATCCTCGACGTAGCACAGACCGGCTTCCTTGAGGGAACGATAGTGCTGCCGAGGTTTATATTGGCGGAGCTGCAGGGAGTGGCCGACTCCACAGATCCTCTGCGAAGGACGCGCGGCCGCCGCGGGCTGTCCGTCGTGACGGAGCTTCAGAAGCTTAGAGGACTCACGATCGAGATACCGGAGGTAACGCTCCGCGAGCTTGAGCGCGACAAAGTGGACGAAGCGCTGGTGGTTCTTGCCCGCCGCATTGACGGAAAAGTAATAACCACAGATTACAACCTGAATCAGGTAGCTCAGATCGAAGGAGTAAGCGTGCTGAACGTCAACGATCTGGCAAATTCGCTTAAGCCGATGCTTCTTCCGGGCGAAAAAGTCGATATCGACATAATACGCCTCGGCAAGGAAAACCATCAGGGTATAGGCTACCTTGACGACGGAACCATGCTGGTGGTGGAAGACGGTTCGCGGCATGTCGGCGAAAGGGTCAGGGTGACCGTTACCTCTATGCTTCAGACGTCTGCCGGCAGAATGGTCTTCGGGCGCATACATCCTTGATATGAGCTCTCCCCGCTGGTCCTTTCTGATAGCTGCAGCCGGAAGCGGAAGCAGGCTGGGCGGCGCTCCGAAACAGTTCAGGCAGCTTGGCGGACGCCCTGTCTGGCGCTGGTCCTGCGATACCGCGCTTTCGCTTCGCGAAAGCGGCAGAGTGCTTGATATCGTTCTCGTGCTTCCGGATGGGCAGACAGAAGAACTGCTCCCCGAATGCGGGAAGCTCGGCATAACGGCTGTGCGCGGCGGAGCAACGCGATCGGAATCCGTGCTGAACGGGCTTAAGGAATGCCGCGGCTCATATGTTCTGATACATGACGCCGCACGCCCCTTTATAACCGAAGCTCTCTCAGTCAGACTGACCGAAGAAGCGGAAAGATGCGGGGCGGCAGTACCTCTTTTAAAATGCTCCGACGCTCTGAAGAAAACAGACGGATGCTCGATATACCCGGAGGACAGGAATAATTATCTGCTTACGCAGACTCCTCAGGCATTCAGGCGCGAAGATCTGATATCGATAATGCGGGAAGGCGCGCCGGCGGATGACGAAGCTTCGCTCTGGATGGCTTCCGGACGCAAAATAGCCCAGGTCAGCGGGGAAGAGGCAAATTTTAAAATTACGACTAAGTTCGACTGGCAAATGGCATGCGCTTTGGCCGGCAATATGATCGAAACAAGGGTAGGGCACGGCTACGACATACACAAACTGGTACGCGGCAGGCCTCTTGTCATAGCGGGAGTAAAGGTGGAAGGCTCGGATCTGGGCCTTTTGGGGCATTCCGACGCCGATCTTGTAACGCACGCTGTAATGGACGCGCTGCTTGGAGCAGCAGGCGAGCCTGACATCGGCACGATCTTTCCGGCAGCTGACGAAAAATGGAAAGACGCGGACAGCATAAAACTGCTGCACAAAGTGCTTTCGATGCTCACAGCAAAAGGCTGGAAGCCCGACTGGGTCGACGCTACCTTGAACGCACAGCAGCCAAGGCTCGGGCATCTGATAAGCAGTTTCAGGGATAAGCTGAACAGCGAGCTCGGCGGAAGCAGCGTGAGTCCCGTCTTCAACATAAAGGTGAAATCAGCGGAAGGCTGCGGAAGCGCCGGGCGCGGCGAATGCATGATATGTCACTGCGTGGCTGCAATAAGCCGCAAACGCGCCATATAACGATACACGGAAAATCTATAATACACGGAGGTATAGAATAAAATGGGCTGGAAGGAAGACAAGTTTGTTGACTACAAAGGCTTTACGTTCGACGACGTCCTGCTGGTGCCTAACTACAGCGAGACACTGCCGGCAAAGGTCAGCGTTTCGACCAAACTGACACCGCAGATAGACCTGAATATCCCGATCTGCAGCGCGGCAATGGACACAGTGACGGAAGCCCGGCTTGCCATAGCTCTTGCGCGCGAGGGCGGGATAGGCATCATGCACAGGAATCTCCCGATAGAACGTCAGGCTATGGAGGTCGACAAGGTAAAACGTTCCGAATCCGGCGTCATCGTGGATCCGTTCTACCGTCATCCTTCGGATTCGGTCCGCGAGGCAGTGGCTCTTATGGAGCATTATCATATTTCCGGAGTTCCTGTTGTTGACGACCAGATACGCCTGGTGGGCATCATAACAAACAGAGACCTCCGTTTCGTAACAGATCTGGATCAGCCCATATCAAACATAATGACAAAGGAAAACCTTGTCACAGCGCCGGTGGGGACCACTCTCAGCGACGCAAAGCAGATACTCATGGGGACGAAGGTCGAGAAGCTTCCCCTTGTAGACAAGGATAACAAGCTGAAGGGCCTTATAACGATAAAGGATATCCTAAAAGCAAAGGCTTTCCCGAACGCGGCCAAAGACTCCCGCGGGCGCCTGCGCTCCGGGGCCGCGATAGGCGTCGGGGCCGACGCAAGGGACAGAGCCGAGGCTCTCGTAAAGGCCGGAGTCGACGTGATAGTCATAGACACAGCTCACGGTCATTCAAAGATGGTAATAGACATGGTGCGCGAGATACGCGCGCGTTATCCGGATCTGCCGATAATCGCCGGCAATATTGCCGCAAAGGAAGCCGCCGAAGCTCTTATGGACGCCGGTGCGGACGGAGTCAAGGTCGGCATAGGGCCCGGCTCCATATGCACCACAAGAATAGTCGCCGGCATCGGCGTACCGCAGGTGGCTGCGGTAATGAACGTCGCAGAGGCTGCGCACAAACGCGGCAGGACAGTAATAGCCGACGGCGGCATACGTTACTCCGGAGATATAGTCAAGGCGCTTGCCGCCGGCGGAGACGTCGTGATGATCGGCTCGCTCTTTGCGGGAACGGAAGAAAGCCCGGGAGAGGCCGTTATCTACAAGGGACGCTCCTTCAAGAGCTACCGCGGCATGGGATCCCTCGGCGCCATGAAGGGCGGCTGCAGCAAAGACCGCTATTTCCAGGAGGGGGCGGCTGAAGACAAGCTCGTTCCGGAAGGCATAGAAGGCATGGTCCCGCATAAAGGGCCGCTTTCCGGGGTCATCTATCAGATGGTCGGAGGCGTGCGCGCCGGTATGGGCTATGTCGGCGCGGCGACCATAAAAGAGCTGCACCAGAATGCCCGATTCGTTCAGGTGACTGCGGCCTCGATGAAAGAAAGCCACCCGCACGACATAGTTATCACCAAGGAAGCCCCGAACTACTGGGCGGAATAACGAAAGCAAAGAGGGCGCGCGAAGATATCGCGCGCCCTTTACACTTAAAGGAAGGGCGTGTCCATATATGTCGGATATCAGAATAGCAACATTCAACGTAAACTCGGTAAAAAGCCGTCTGCCTGTCCTTGACGTCTGGCTTGCTTCCGGCGGCGCGCCCGACATCCTCTGTCTGCAGGAGACCAAATGCAGGGATGAGGAATTCCCGGCCGCATTCTTTGAGGAACGCGGCTATAAATGCGTCTTTAAAGGGATGAAAAGCTATAACGGCGTGGCTGTCATATCCCGCAAGATGCCTGATGAATTTGAGTTCGGCATACGCGACGGCGAAGAAGCAGGGCATGAAGAGTCCGAGAATGCCCGCGTCCTCTTTGCGCGATTCGGGAAGCTCTCGCTGCTTAATACCTACGTGCCGCAGGGCAAGGAGATAGACAATCCCGATTATCCGTATAAACTGCGCTTCATAGGCCGCATAAGAAAGCTCATAGAAAGAAAATGCAGCCCCGAGGATATCCTTCTCTGGGTGGGGGATCTCAACGTCGCGCCGACAGATATTGACGTCACAAACCCGAAAAACAAAAAGAACCACGTATGCTTCCATGAAGACGTAAAAAAAGCGCTTGCTGATGCAATGGAATGGGGACTCGTCGATATATTCAGGCAGCACCTGCCGTCTGACGGGGAATACACCTTCTGGGACTACCGCATCAAAAACTCGCTTGAAAGAAATATCGGCTGGCGCATAGACCATATACTCGGTACAAAAGCAGCAGCTGAAAAGTGCAGCGGCGTTGCCGTCGAACGTCAGCTGCGAGCGATGGAGAAGCCCTCCGACCATACCGCGGTAACAGCAACATTTTCCTTTTGACCGTTCCAGCCGGAATTTTGCCTGTAATGCCGCGGCGCTGTCTTTTTGATAAAGCCGCGCTATCTGGCTCGTATCATTCAAACAGCAGTCAAAAGTTATTATTGTCGGAAATCAGTCTTTCCCTGCCTGTCGCTGAAAGAATATAATATAACGACAGACAGGGGAATTCTTTGTTCTTTACGGTTGTAAATAATGACGAAACAACAAAAAAGAATCATGTTAAAAGCGTAATGTCAGTCATTACTTACGGTTACTTCCGCTTTTGATTTGGGAGGAAAATTAAAATGGGCTTTCTTGACATTCTGGGAAATATCATCACAGTCGGCTCCAAAGTATTAATAAATGAGATGGAACGTGAGAAGGAGCGGATTGCACGTAATCAGGGCAAAAATTTCTCTTCCAATTCCAGGCATCGAAGCACAAAAGAAGAGTTCCGCAGCAATTGCACAGGGATGGACATGCAGCCGGAAAGCTATTCTACCGCAAGGCGTGTCCCGTTAAGCATGGCCTGTGATGATGCCCCCGGGGAGCCCGGTGTGTATATTCTTTTCCTGCACGGCGCAGTGATGAAATGCGGCGTCGCGACATATTCACAGGGATTGCGGTGGCGGTTCACGCAATATTACAACCTCAATTATGACGACAGGGCGAGGAGCGGGGAATACTGGTCTGTCAGCCCGGATAACAGGGATGATATCGAAGTATCATGGCAGGCCTGTCCGAAACGGGTCTGTGACGAGCTGGAGTACAAGCTGTTCAGGAAATACGGAAAAGGCCCGTGGGCAAAAAGGGCGCCGTCATCATTGGCGACCGATGAATGGAAGTTGTTGATCTGACAGACAGAAGGAACTCAGGCGGCATGAAGATACAGTCCAAAAGGAAAAAACTGCAGACAAACAAAGTCTTTACCGACAGGGAAGGACCCCGGGAATCGTTCTGGAAGAGCTACAGGCAGTACAAAGAGACGATGCTGGGCGAAGGGGAAGTAAAAGTCCTCGTATACTATGGTATCGGCGGTATCGGAAAGACTACATTGCTGCATAAGCTTCAGGAAGAGATGCGGGAAAACATTCCTGACCCCAGGTATGTGTATTATGACTTCAATATTGCCCAGGATGCGCGTACGGTGCTGGAATATCTGAAGACAAAACTGTCAAAGGATTACGGATATAAATTCCCTCTGTATGAGCTGGGGGTCTATGCCTATGCGCAAAAGATAGGGGAGGATATGGCCTCACCGCAAGTAAAAGGGTTTATTGAGAAAAGCCCCTTATTGAGTGTTGCTGTTGCTGTTGCCGGCGCGATCCCGGTTGCCGGGGTGGTCTCACACATTTTCAACGCAACGGATAAGGGAATCGCTTATCTGCGGACAGTCATCAGCAATCACAGCCGTGAGATCAGCGATATTGACAACAAGACGCCAGAAGAACTGTACGAGTATCTGCCGTATCTGTTTGCACAGGACATGGCAAATATGCTGGAAGAGAATACGGAGCCGATGGTCGTCTTTCTTGATACATATGAAATGCTCGTCAACGAGATGTCCTCTGTGGGGGAACCGCTGAACAACGACCTGTGGCTGCGCGGTGAGTACGGGCTCATCCAGAACATCCCCAATGTCTTATGGGTGATCGCGGGCAGGGAGAAGATGAAATGGGAGCGTTTCGATGCGGAATGGAAAGAAGCGCTGGAACATCACATCCTTGGAAATCTGTCACGCGCGGACGCAGACAGCTTCATGATATCTGCGGGTATAGGGGACGCGGCCCTGCGGGAAGGGCTTTACGGCCTGACCAGGGGAACGCCGGTATACCTGGATCTGTGCGTTGACAGCTACACAACGCTTGCCGAACGGGGTAAAGAACCGAGCCTGTCTGACTTCGGCAAAAACGAATATACGCTGATAGAGAGATTTGCCCGCTACATGGACGACAGCCGCAAGGACATCGTTTATATGCTGTCGTGCATGATGCTTTGGAATGACAGAATGGCGGCGGATCTGGGGCCTAAGATCATACCCGGGTTCAGCCTGACGACCTATGAGAAAGTCAAGGAATTTTCCTTTGTAACCAAGTCTGACAAGTACAATTACGTTATGCACCAGACGGTAGGGGAAACGCTGTTTGCCAACTGCCCGCAGATCATAAAGGAATCCACGGCGCGGCATGCAGTGCCGTATTGCGAGGAACGTCTGCGCGAAAGCGGCACGTTTGACTCGGCATATGTCTATTATCTGCAGTGGCTTGTCCGGCTCGGCATGGAAAATTATGAAAGCGATGAAGAATTGATAATATTTTATAACGGACATTTGCGGCAGTATCTTAAGAAACTGGCGCTGTCCGGGCAGGCTTCCTTGGCTGAGCACATCTTTGAACCCGTGATGACCCGCGCCGATAAAACGGGAAAAAGTTTGCTTTTGGCTCTCGCTCTTTCTGAAAGCTCTTTATGGAAACATGAAAAAGGGGAATATGCTGAAAGCGTGGCACTGTCGGAAGAGTCTGTGGCATTATATGGAGAACTGCTGGGAAATAAAAACGAAGTGACGTTAAAAGCAAGGCACCGGCTGGGTGAACATCTGCGTTCCAACGGTGAATACCGGCGTTCTTATGATGAGCTGAGCGATGTACTTTCCATACGGAAGTCATTGTCCGTGCCGCTGGATGAAGAGGAACTTGGCATTCGGAACGATATAGCTTCGGCAATTTCGGATTTAGGCCGGTACAAAGAAGCGCTGCAGCTGCGGGAAGAGGTGCTGGCATTAAGCAAAGATATCCTGGGCGAAAAACATCCGGATACGATAAGCGCCATGAATAATCTGGCAAATACATTTTCGTATTTAGGCCGGTATAAAGAAGCTCTGCGGTTACATAAACAGGTGCTGGCGTCGCGCAAAGAGATTCTGGGAGAGAAGCACCCGGACACGATAGCCGCGATGAATAATCTGGCGGATTCATTTTCGAAATTAGGCCGGAACAAAGATGCGCTGCAGTTACATGAGCAGATGCTGGCGTTAAGTAAAGAGATCCTTGGCGAAAAGCACCCGTACACGATAAACGCCATGAATAACCTGGCAGTTTCATTTTGGTATTTAGGCCGCTATAAAGAAGCGCTGCCATTATTTGAACAGGTACCGGAGCTGCGCAAAGAAATATTGGGCGAAAAACACCCGGACACGATAAGCGCTATGAATAACCTGGCAGTTTCGTTTTGGTGTTTAGGCCGGTACGAAGAAGCGCTGCCATTATTTGAACAGGTGCTCGCGCTGCGCAAAGAGATATTGGGCGAAAAGCACCCGGACACGATAAACGCTATGGGTAATCTGGCAGATGCATTTCTGGAATTAGGCCGGTACGAAGAAGCGCTGCGGTTACGGGAGCAGGTGCTGGGGTCACGCAAAGAGATTCTTGGCGAAAAACATCCCGGCACGATAAGCGCGATGAACGAATTGGCCGCAGTCTGTTTTTTATGCAGGATGTTTAAGGAAGGTCTACCGTATGCTGAAAAAGCGGTAAAGTTAAATGATGAAAATAATGATGTCAGTGAAAGAAGCAGGATCAATACTCTCGACACATTGGCGCTTCTTTATTCGGAAACCGGCAGCGTTGATAAAGCTCTGGCAATAGCAAAAAACAATTTGGAGACAGCCCCAGCTTCCTATTCTTCCGACAGGAATTATCTTGCCTCGCGGCATTATGCCATGGCCTACTGCCTGAATAAGGCTCAAAGATTTAAAGAAGCGTTTCCGCATGCGGAAGAGGCTTTTAAGATACGAAAAGAGCAAAAAGGGGATAATGACAATCGTACGATTCGTGCAAAAGAGCTGCTGGAGGAGATAAAACATCACCTCCTGGGACCTTGATCAAATATCTCACAGATATATCAGATCCGCACATTCTGAAACGATAAAGCCCTGCAGAACCATGCTTCTGCGGGGCTTCTCTGCGGCACTGCGTTATCCTGTACCTGCGGAGTGTAAAGAGAATCCGCGCCTCTGCGGATATACCGGAGAGACAGGAAGTTCCGGCATTCTGACATGCTTTCAGAAGCCTATCTTTATATATCCCTCTGATGTCGTTATGTGTTAAAATACGCCAGTAACGATCTTCCGACAAGAGAGGTACAGATCTGTATGTTGTGCTGCACAAAGATGAACGGAAACGGTAATGATTTTTTTGTTGTCGACAACAGACAGCTTGCTGCAGATAAAGATGAGTTTTCAAGGCTTGCGCGCACACTCTGCCGCAGACGCGAGTCTGTCGGCGCAGACGGCATTCTGGTCGTCGAGCCTTCGCAAAATGCCGATTTCAGGATGCGGCTCTTCAACAGCGACGGCAGCGAAGGAGAGATGTGCGGCAACGGCGCAAGGTGCATAGCGCGCTTTGCTCTTGAGAAGGGCGTAGTATCTTCTCCCGACATGAGATTTGAGACTCTCGCCGGAGATGTCCATGCCGTCGTGAACGGCAAAGTCGTAACTATCGATATGTCCCCTGTGGATATTTCCTCTCCGGTCGTCGGAGCTTCCATAACAGCCGGCGGGAGCGTTTTTCAATATACGTTCCTCAATGTGGGCGTTCCGCACACGGTAATCTTCGAAAAAAAGCACAGCCGTTCCTTTGAAGGATACGCGGCGCTCGGCAGAGAGATACGCAATCGTCTTGACCTCTTCCCGGAAGGTACGAATGTAAACTTCGCCGAAGCGGATGAAAGCGGCTGCCGTTTGGACGTGATGACCTACGAACGCGGCGTCGAGGATATGACTCTTTCCTGCGGCACAGGCTCCACGGCAAGCGCGATAGCCGCAAATCTCCTTGGCATCGCGGGCACGCGCGTCGAAGTACAGAATCCAGGCGGCGTCAACACAGTCACTCTTGATTTTTCCGAAAAAGGCTTGGTCTTCCCGAAATTAGAGGGAAAGACCGCTATGCTCGCAGATATAACATTTCTGCCGGAAGCGCTCTGCTGATATATCGTTTTGTTCTATGATGTTTTATGGGAGGTAATTTCATTGGCTAAACCGTGGTGGCGCGAAACTGCCGAAACCGTTCTCTGGGCTGTGATTCTCGCCCTTATACTCCGCACATTCGTCATTCAGGCTTTCTGGATTCCAAGCGGGTCGATGATTCCGACTCTTGACATAGGAGACCGTGTCCTCGTCCTGAAATTCTGGTACCACCTGCCGGGAACGGATCCCAAACGCGGAGATATAGTGGTCTTCAAGTATCCGATAGATCCCAGACGCGATTTTGTGAAGAGGATAATCGGGCTGCCGGGGGATAAGATAGAGATGAAGAACGGCTCGGTCTATGTAAATGACAAAGAGCTTTTTGAACCCTATGTAAAAAACACAGACAGCTACAATATGGCTGCTCTGACAGTCCCGGATAAGAACTATTTCTGCCTCGGCGACAACCGCCCGAATTCACAGGACGGAAGATTCTGGGGTTTTGTCCCAGCAAGCTTCATCAAGGGTCCGGCCCTTTTCAGATACTGGCCGCTGACACGGATAGGCTTCCTCGATTAAATGCCCCGTACTGTATGGTATCCCGGGCATATGGCAAAAGGCAGGCGTCAGCTTGAGACGCTTGCCGCCAATATAGATCTGATGATCGAGGTGCGGGACGCGCGCGCCCCCCGCCTGACCTCTTCGCCGCTGCTTTCGCTCTTTTCGGGAAAGATAGAAACGATCGTAGCGCTCTCCAAGGCGGACCTGGCGGAGGAGGCGGCGACAAAACGCTGGAAAGCGGAATTGAGAAAGAGCGGCTTCGCATCCTTTGCGCTTGACCTGCGCAAAGGCGGCGTGAGCGAGCTTTCAAAGAAGATGCTTGCAGGAAAACCATCCTACCGTGATCTCAGAGTCGCGGTAGTCGGCATCCCCAACGTAGGCAAATCGATGCTGATAAATCAGCTTGTAGGAAGAAAAGCTGCGCGTGTCGGAGGGATACCCGGAATTACAAAGGGAGTTTCCTGGTTCTCGGGAAAGGGCTTTCTGCTCGCCGATTCGCCCGGGATACTTGATCCTCACAGCGGGGCAAAGGCTCATAAGCTGATCTCCTGGATAGGCTCTTCGCGCGGACAGGTAATAGGCGATATAGAAGAACATGCAAAAGAATGCATCGCCTTCCTGATAGCAAGAGGGCTGTGGCCGGGCGTGGAAAAGGCATGGAACATAAAGGCCGAAGGCACGCCGGCAGAGATACTTGAGAATATAGGCGTAAGACTCGGCAGGTTAAAGTCCGGCGGGATAGTCGACACGGTAAGCACGGGGAGCATGTTTCTTGAATCATTTGCGTCAGGCAGATTCGGACGCATGACGCTTGAAGTCCCGGAAGATCCTCCGCTGTGGGAAGCTATCTGAACGACGGAGATATTATAATTGCAGGCACGGACGAAGCAGGCAGGGGGCCGCTCGCCGGCCCTGTGGTAGCTGCCGCCGCGGTGCTTGACGCGGAACAGCGCCGCTTCCTGCTCGGCAGCGGCCTGCGCGATTCAAAAAAGCTGAGCGCAAAACAGCGCGAGATTCTGTATGACAAAATATGCGGCTGCGGCGTTGTCTGGCGGGCACAGGCATGCAGCGCGGCCGTCATAGACAGAATAAATATACTGCAGGCATCTTTATGGTGTATGAAACGCTCAGTGGAAAAACTGCCCATAGTGCCATATCTTGTGCTTGTAGACGGAAACAGAAAAATACCGGGACTCACGTCAGCTCAGAGAACGGTGATAGGCGGCGACGATATAGTTCCTGCGATATCGGCCGCTTCCGTTATTGCAAAAGTCCTGCGAGACCGTATAATGGAAACGATGGACCGGATATATCCGCAGTATCAGTTCAAAAAGCATAAAGGCTACCCGAGCGCTCTCCACAAAGAGCTGATTGCGCGTTACGGTCCGTCTCCGATACACAGACTTTCATTCAGGGGAGTGAGAGAATAGGATGCATACACGGTTCTTTGAAAAAATCGCGCTCAACGGCATCAAAACAGCTTCTAAAAACAACTCTGCAGCACACGATACAAAACCTCTCTTTTCCTCCGATTCTCCTCACCTTGCAAAAGGAATGCTCGGCGAAAACACAGCCGCCTCGTATCTTGAAAATAACGGTTTCATCCTGCTTGGCAGAAATGTCCGTGCCGGCCGCTGCGAGATAGACATAGTCGCAAAAGACAAAGACGAGATCGTATTTGTCGAAGTCAGAACAAGAAGCCGCGGCTGGATGATGAGCGCTTCCGAGAGCGTCGGCCCTAAAAAAACAGCAAATCTCATACGTGCGGCATCCAAATGGACCGAAGAAAGAAACTACTTCGGTTTTTGGCGGATAGATCTTGTGGCCGTGACGCTGGAAGAGGGAAAAGAACCTGCGGTTGAGCATATAAGAAATATTACGGAGCCAGTGAAAAATGAATGATGTCTGCGGATTGACGCTGCGCGGTATAAAGGGAGTCCCGGTAGAGGTCGAAGTCGACATCAGCGGCGGCCTCTTTGCGATATCCGTTGTCGGTTTAGCCGACACCGCGGTAAAGGAAGCAAGAGAGAGAGTCCGCGCAGCTCTGCGTTCAGCCGGGGTAAATATGCGCGGCCGCGTGTCGATAAACCTCGCTCCTGCGGATATCCCAAAAGAAGGAGCCCTGCTTGACCTGCCGATAGCAGCAGCGCTTGCGGCAGCGGCAGGCTATATAAAACTTCCCAAAAAGACGCTCTTTATCGGGGAACTTGCGCTCGACGGACGCCTGCGCGCAGTAAGGGGCGCTGTTCCCGCGGCATTTTTCGCTAAAGAAAACAATATGGAGCTCTTCGTGCCGGCAGAGAACGCCGAAGAAGTATCGCTTGTAGAGGGCGTCCGCGCATATGCCGCCGAGAGCCTGCAGGCGCTTTTCAGGCACCTTCGCGGTGAAAAAGCTCTTGAGCCCGTCTCCGCGCGCACGATCGGCGATATCCCTCCGCACGCCGACCCGGATTTCGCCGATATAAAGGGACAGAGCTTCGCAAAACGCGCTCTTGAGATAGCCGCAGCCGGCCATCACAATATACTGCTGATAGGCTCTCCGGGTTCCGGCAAAACGATGCTCGCGCGCGCGTTACGTGGTATTCTTCCTCCTCTTTCGGACGATGAGCTGATGGAGGTCATCCTCCTCAGAAGCACGGCCGGACTGCCTTTTGAGCTCTCGCGCGAACGTCCTTTCCGTTCCGTGCACCACACCGCAAGCACCGCTGCGATATGCGGCGGGGGAGCTTCACTGCGCCCCGGGGAGATAAGCCTTGCTTCACGCGGAGTCCTCTTCTTCGATGAATTCCCGGAATTTCAAAGGGACGTCACCGAAGCCCTGCGCCAGCCGCTTGAAGACGGCTGCATAACCGTAAGCAGGGCGTCCGGAAGCGTCGTCTACCCGGCAAAGGTACTGATGGCCGCGGCATGCAACCCGTGCCCCTGCGGATATGCCGGCGACAGCGAAAGGCAGTGCAGCTGCCCTCCGGCGGCGCTTGAAAGATACCGCCGGAAACTCTCCGGGCCGATACTTGACAGAATAGACCTTCATGTCGCCGTTCCCCGCCTTCTGCCGGAGGAACTCGTATCGATGAGGGATATACAGGCTGAAAAAAGCGAAAGCGTCAGAGAACGCGTCATAAGGGCAAGAAAGATCCAGCAGAAGCGCTGGGCGCCGTTCTCATTTCAGTGCAACTCTGAGATTCCGGAAAAATTCCTGCTGAAAAACGCGTCTCTCAAGCCGGAAGTGCGCAAATTCCTGCTCGAATCCGTCAAAGAGATAAAGCTCTCCGGACGCGGACTTGCGCGCGTTCTGCGTGTCTCACGCACGATAGCGGATCTTGAGGGCGCCGCGCAGACAGAGGTAGCCCATGTTGCAGAAGCGATAAGCTACAGGGAGGGGGAGGCGTTATCATGGATGAACGCATAAAAATGATGCTGCTGCTTAACTGTATAAACGCAGGATCGTCCTCTCTTGCAAAATATCTTACCTCAGGCGCATCTCCTTCCGATCTGTGGGCGCCCGGCAAAGCAGATTTCGCGCAAAGCATATTCGGCGAAAAAAGAATCCTTGCGCTGCGCAAGGCAAACGCAGAGGCATGGGCCGAGAGGGAATATGAAAGAGCGTATAAGCTCGGCGTCACGATTCTAAGCATTGAAGACGAAGCATATCCGGCCGTACTCACCGAACTGAAAGACGCGCCTCTGATACTGTACGTCAGGGGAAGCGCTGAAATACTTCATAAAAAACAGAGAACAGGCGTCGTGGGGACCCGAAGGATGAGCCGCTACGGAAAGGGTACTGCGCGAAGCATCGGAGAGATATGCGCAAAATACATGATGCCTCTCATAAGCGGCGGCGCATGGGGAGTCGACAGCGAAGCGCAGCGCGCCTGCTGTGAGAACGGCGGCGATACCGCAGCCGTCCTGGGCACCGGGGTGGATATATCATACCCGCCGGCAAACGCGGCGCTCTTTGAAACGATCACGGCGCGCGGTGCGCTTATATCCGAATTCCCGCTCGGAAGCAGCGGAGCTCCATGGCATTTTCCGCAGAGAAACAGGATAATCGCAGCGCTCTCCGAAAAGCTGATCGTCGTGGAAGCGCCGATGAAAAGCGGCTCGATGATCACGGCGCGCACGGCGCTTGAACTGGGCAGAGAGATATGGGCCGTGCCGGGGCAGATAGATTCGCCCAATTCCGAAGGAACAAACAGGCTGATATACGACGGCGCCTTCCCGTACATATCCGATGAAGTTTTTCTTTCGTCATGCGGGATCAGCGTGCCGCAAAACGCTTCATTACAGGCCGCTTTTCCGGACGGTCTTTCGCCGGAAGACAGAAAAATTTTAACGGTTTTGTCAAAAAATAAAGATATGACAATTGACAACCTTTCTATCTCGGTTAAAATGGGCGCTGCGGATCTGCTTAAAAATATCGCTCTGCTTTCCTCAAAAGGACTGGTATTTATGTCAGCTCCGGGACGCTACAGTACAAAATGCAAAGAGTAGAAAAGGGGTGCACCGCAAATGCCTGCCAAGAAAACCGCAGAAAATGACGGCGCAAAAACTAAAATAAAGAGCGCTGAAAAAAGCGCGCAGAACAAAAAACAGGCTTCCGAAACGCCGAAGCAGAAAAGATCTTCTTCCGTAAAAGCATCGGCTTCTTCCAAAGTTTCTTCTGTGAAAAAGAGCGCACAGAGTACAAAAAAAAGCTCGCCCCAAAAGGCGGCTGCAGCTAAAAAAAGCAGATCCGGACAGAGCAGGACGGCCGGCTTTTCGGCATACAACGGAAAAACGCTTGTGGTCGTCGAATCTCCGGCAAAAGCCAGAACGCTTGAAAAAATACTTGGCGCAAAATATAAAGTCCTTGCAAGCGCCGGACATGTGCTCGATCTTCCCAAGGGGCGCCTCGCGATAGACGTCGAACACGGTTTTGAACCGGAATATATACAGGTAAGAGGCAAAGCCGATCTTATAAAGACGCTGAAAGGCGCCTCTGCCGCAAGCGCGCAGACGATACTCGCATCCGACCCGGACCGCGAAGGGGAAGCGATAGCATGGCATCTTGCTGGGCTGCTCGGCATAGAGAAGGACAGCCGCTGCCGCATCAGGATGCATGAGATAACAGAGCGCGGCGTAAAAAACGCGATCGCCGAACCTGACAGGATAAACGAAAAGCTCGTAGAAGCCCAGCAGGCAAGACGGGTCCTTGACCGTCTCGTAGGCTATGAACTGAGCCCTCTTCTCTGGTACAAGGTGCAGAGAGGGCTTTCGGCGGGGCGCGTCCAGTCTGTCGCGCTGCGAATCATCTGCGAACGGGAAGACGAGATAGAGCGCTTCATACCGGAGGAATACTGGCTGGTCGACGTTTCGGCCGCTGCTTCCGGCAACAGGAATTACAAGCTGCGCGTCGAGAAATATAATAACAAGCCTCTTACGATATCAAATGAAAAAGAAGCGCAGAAGGCGGAAGACGAGATAAGGGCCGGAAGGCTCATCGTAGACGAATTTTCCACTAAGGAAAACGCGAAAGAACCCAACCCGCCCTTCCGTACCAGCACGCTGCAGCAGGAAGCATCCAGACGGCTCGGCTTTGCGCCGAAGCGCACGATGCGCATCGCGCAGAGTCTCTACGAGGGCGTGGAGATCCCTGGACGCGGCCCGACGGGGCTCATCACCTACATGCGCACCGACAGCCTGAGGCTTGCGCCTGAAGCAATCGACGCGTCACGCTCATTTATCGCTTCCTCCTTCGGAGAGAAATATCTGCCTGCAAAACCAAAAGTCTATTCCCCGAAGGGGCGCGCCCAGGACGCGCATGAAGCTATCCGCGCCACAGACGCAAATCTTACGCCGGAATCGGTCAAGGAACATCTCACGCAGGAGCAGTACCGCCTTTACGAGCTGATCTGGAGCCGTTTCATCGCTTCCCAGATGTCAGATGCAAGAATCGCAAGGACAAATCTTATATGCTCGTCGGCCGGCTATCAGATGAAACAGTCCGGCGTAGCGGTAACGTTTGACGGCTGGGGCAGAGTCTATCCCCTCGGGATAAAGGATGTTACTATGGAGCCCGCCCGCGCAGGCGAAGAACTCTCCGTCACCGATATAACGAAAGAGCAGAAGTTCACTCAGCCGCAGCCGCGCTACACGGAAGCGGGACTGGTGAAGATCCTTGAAGAAAAGGGCATCGGACGCCCGTCCACCTATGCTGTGATAATAGACACTCTTTCGCTCAGAGGCTACGTTGAGCACTGCGAGGACGACAAACGGCTGATGCCGACAAAATTAGGACGGGTCGTAAACAGCTTCCTTGTAAGATATTTCTCCTCGATAATAAACGAGAGCTTTACTGCGGAGATGGAAAAAGAGCTCGACCAGGTCGAATCCGGAGACGCAGACTGGGAAAAACTGGTATCCGGCTTCTGGGGAAGCTTCAAGCCCGAAGTGGACAACGTGTCGGAAAATGCCGAAAACATGAGACCGGAAGCGGAGAAGACAGGCGAAAAATGCCCTGAGTGCGGCAAAGATCTCGTAATAAAACGCGGGCGCTTCGGAGAGTTCATAGCCTGTTCCGGTTATCCCGAATGCCGCTATACAAGGAATATAATCAAAACCACCGGCATAAAATGCCCTAAATGCGGGCAGGGTGAGCTTGTGCGCCGCAAAGCGACAAAGGGCAAAACGGCCGGACGCTTTTTCTACGGCTGCACACGCTATCCGGAATGCGATTACGTCTCATGGAAAAAACCCGCGAAAGCCGGGGCCGCGTCTGAAGAAGCGCAGGATACATATGATAAAGACATGTGACGAAGTCATCATAGCAGGCGGAGGCCTCGCAGGTTCCGAAGCGGCGTGGCAGCTGGCAGAGAGGGGAGTCCGCGTACGGCTGTATGAAATGCGCCCGGGACGCATGACGCCGGCGCACGAGACAGACCTCCTTGCAGAGCTTGTCTGCAGCAACTCTTTGGGCGGCGAAAGAACGACCACGCCCGCGGGTATCCTCAAAGCAGAGCTGACGCAGATGGGAAGCCTTATTATGGACTGCGCTTTTAAAGCGCGGGTGCCTGCAGGCAACGCCCTTGCGGTTGACAGGAACGTATTTGCCCGCCTCGTCGACAGCGCGGTCTCGTCTCATCCGAACATAAGCGTGATACGCGAAGAAGTCACCGAGATCCCCAAAGAACCCGCGATAATAGCCACCGGTCCTCTTACAAGCGAGGCTATGTCGCGCGCTATAGCCGAACTCACGGGAGAGGGTTTTTTGTACTTTTACGACGCTGTAGCTCCGATAGTGGAGATATCATCCGTGGACATGACAAAAGCCTTCCGCGCAAACCGCTACGGCACCGAGGGCGATTATATCAACTGTCCGATGAACGAAGAGGAATACAGGATATTCTGGCAGGAGCTGGTAAACGCGGAAACTGCGCCGCGCCATGAGTTTGAAGGGGAAGAGACACGGCATTTCGAAGCCTGCCTGCCTATTGAAGTGATAGCCAAACGCGGCGAACAGACGCTGCTTTACGGCCCGCTGAGGCCGGTAGGCTTCAGGGAGGCATGCGGCGGCAGCGAGCCCTGCGCGGTGGTCCAGCTCCGCCAGGACAACACAGAAAAGACCCTCTACAACATGGTGGGATTTCAGACAAACCTTAAATGGGGGGAGCAGGAGCGCGTCTTCCGCCTCATCCCGGCGCTAAGCAAAGCTGAATTTGTACGAAAAGGGGTCATGCACAGGAACCTCTTTGTCTGTGCGCCCGTAGTGCTTGACGAAAAGCTTCGTTTTAAGGGGCATGACGCGCTGTACATAGCGGGACAGGCTTCCGGGGTAGAGGGCTACATGGAAAGCACGGCGACCGGTCTTGCCGCGGCTTTGTTTGCGTATGCACGCACAGCGGGCCTCCCCGATTTCTCATTCCCGCGCGAGACAGCGCTCGGTTCTCTGATAAATTACCTGCAGACCGCAATGCCGAAAAGCTTCCAGCCGATGAATGTCAACCTGGGCATTTTCCCGAAAATGTCCTGCAGAAAGCTGTGGAAACGCACGGAACGCTGCGAGGCATACGCGGCCCGCTCGGCGGAAGCGATGAGGCAGTTCATCGAAGAGAATAAAATGCTCTTTCAGAGAACTCCCGTGTCGTTATAAAATCAGCAGCGGCAAAAAGAATCGCCGGCAGCGGGACAAAAACGGCATACGAACAGGACGGGGCGCAAAAGATTCCCGTCCAGCCGGAAAAGTATACGGCGCCTGATGCATCTTCTCAGAGAATGCTAAAGACGGCTCTTTTGCCAATTAGTATATATTGTATAGTCACTTGTGAATTTTCTTAATATTGTACTTGATATTTAAAATATTCCTGCTAAAATACCCTTCATGAAAGAGAGTATAAAAGAGGACATATCGGAGAACATAGAGGCATATGCCGATTATCTGAAGGCACAGGGAAAGTCCGGGCACACTGTATTGAATTACGGGATAGACCTCAGGCATTTCAGGGACTATCTAATCAACCAGAAAATATATAACGTGTGCGATATAGATACGCTTTCCATAAGGATATTTCTGAGCAGCATCCTTGGCATAGGCGAAGCAAAGACGTCGGCCGCAAGAAGGCTTTCCGCAGTCCGCGGCTTCACCTCCTGGCTTTTTTCAAACCGCAGGACGAAGACAGACCCTTCGCTCGGTTTAAAAGGGCCGAAGAAAAGCGAGCCTCTTCCGCGCGCTCTTTCTTACGAACAGACGATGAAGCTGATAAACGAAGGTTTTGACAAAAGCTCCAAAACCTTCATGAGGGACAGGCTTCTTGTCGCGATGATGTACGGCTCCGGACTTCGGGTATCCGAAGTGATAGGACTTGACTGGAATAAAGTTGAACTTGACGAGCGCATGCTGCGCATAATCGGGAAGGGATCAAAAGAGCGTCTTGTTCCTTTCGGGGTCCCGCAGCAGAAGCTTCTTGAGGAGTGGAGAGATATAACATGCGCGGATGTAAATTCCCCTGTTTTTACATCCGGCGCCCACAACAAGGAACGCCTGACTGTCCGGACGGTAGACAGGGTAGTGCTGCGGGCGGCCGCGCGCGCGGGGCTTCACGGGGTGACTCCCCATACTCTGCGTCACTGCTGCGCTACGCATATGCTTGAAAGAGGCGCTCCTCTGAAATTCGTTCAGGAGATGCTCGGTCATGAAAGTATCGCGGCTACCCAGCGGTATCTTTCGATAACGAACGAGCAGATAAAAAGAAGCTATATAATGGCGCATCCCGCCGCACAGGAAGATAAAGGGCAGTAACCCTTTCCGCATGAGAATAAAAGGACGAAAGCAAAGCAGATGTCAGGAGGTTTTTGCAATATGGAAACACCCAGGGAACTTATCGAGAACAGGCCGAAGATAGTCGATGAAGCAGCAATGCAGGACCTGCTTGAAAAGACAAGAGTCGTGCGCCGCGTTCTCCAGACCAGAAGAGACATTCTGACGCCGGATTATCCGAAACTGGCGCGTCTTATGTCCGATCTTTCGGCCGCAAACGTTTACCTGATAAACAAAGAGGGAAAGATTCTGGGCTACGCATGGATCAGCGAATATGACTGCACGATAATGTCAGATATACTGATAAGCGGCTCCATGCCTCAGAAGTATGCGGAAAAGATAAACCAGTTCCACGAATCGGTGCTCAATCACACAGACCACGGGCTCTGTGCGTATGCCGACCAGCCGTGCGCCTATTCCAACAAGCACGTCCTGATAGTGCCGATAAACGGCGGGGGAGAAAGGCTCGGCACTCTGATACTTGCCCGTTTCGGCTGCGAATTCGATACAAGGGACCTCGTCCTCTCCGAATATCTGTCGACCGTGGTCGGGCTCGAGATACTGAATGACAGAGGCAAATCGATCGAAGAGCGCGGAAGGGAGCGGCTCGTGATGCAGATGGCGATGCGCGCGCTCTCTTATTCCGAAGTCGAATCGGTGCGTCATATAATCAAGGATCTGGGCGGCACGGAAGGCGTCGTGATAGCCAGCAAGGTAGCCGACCGCGTCGGAGTGACAAGAAGCGTTATCGTAAACGCTTTAAGAAAGTTGGGCAGTGCTGGTATAATAGAGAGCAGAAGCCTGGGCATGAAGGGAACATATATCAAAGTACTCAGTCCTCTGTTCCTTGAAGAGCTTTCGATAACCGAAAAGTAGCGTAAAGGAGTGTCACGTATGAAGAAAAAAGTGATCATAGCTGAAGATTCGGTATACATGAGCGCGCTGTTGAAGGAAATACTTATAAAACACGGCTACGACGTGATAGCGGAAGCTGAAAACGGGCGCCAGGCTGTACGTCTGTATGAAGAGCTGAAGCCCGATATCATAACGCTCGATATAGGCATGCCGGAGATGGACGGCATATCCGCGCTGAAGGAGATAAAAAGCAGCCATCCGGAAGCAAAGGTCGTCATGGCGTGCACGATGAACCAGCAGACGCAGGTCATAGAGGCTATCCGCGCCGGGGCTTCCGATTTCTTTATAAAGCCGATGCAGGCAGAGCGCGTCATAGAGGCATTGGAAAGAGTCCTCAAATAGACAATATCGTTGTGCCGTAATATGTTAGAATATACAGAAGTTCTGTTTTAAAGGCACAGAAATAATCAAGTCATTCAAATATCGTTGGAGGTCGGAAAAGACAAATGGCAGAGAAGGCTGCGGCAACAATACCCGCGGTAAGCGTAGGGGAAACTGTGAGCGGAACCGTAGAACACGTTGCGCCGTACGGAGCGTTTGTAAGGCTTGAATCAGGGCAGAAAGCCATGGTCCATATCTCAGAGCTCTCACAGAACTACGTGAAGAAAGTTGAAGACGTCCTTGCGGTCGGAGAAAAGGTAACGGCCAAAGTGATAAAGATAGACGACAAGGGCCGCATAGACCTCTCGATCAAGGCGCTGCAGGTAAAAGAAGTCCGTCAGCCGGCACACCGCGAAGAAGACTTTGAAAAGAAAATGGCCAATTTCCTGAAACTGAGCAACGATAAAATGGCCGACTTAAACAGCAAAAACAAAACACAGCGCACAGGAACAAAAAGAAGGACCGGCGGGCCGCAGGGGAAAAATAAGTGACCTGCCGCGATATAAAGAACTGTTTTAAGCCGGAAGAGCTCTCTCTTCCGGCTTTTTGGAGCGCAAAGACCGAAAAAGACGACAGAGTCCTTGCATGGCAGATGAGAAACAGGAGATTCGACGTTTCTTCCGTAACAGCCGTAGCGAAGCGCTGCGCGCATGGTTTCCCCCAGGTAATCGTTTCGTACCCGTTCTCAAAAAGCGGGAACCCTTTTCCCACGCTTTTCTGGCTGACATGCCCTTTTCTCGACCGGCGCTGCGGAGAGCTTGAGTCGCAGCATATGATAGCGGAGCTGGAAGAACTCTTTGCACAGACGCCTGCGCCGGTAAAAAAAATGCACGAAGATTACGCTGCCCTGCGTTTAAGCGTCGCCAAAACTGCCCATATATCCGATGAGCCAAAAATCAAATATACTGTTTCTATGCTCGGTGTAGGCGGCATCGACACACACTCCGCCCCTAACGCGGTAAAATGCCTTCATCTGCAGACGGCGACATGGCTCGGCATGGGGAAGCATCCGGCGGAATTTTGGCTCAAACAAAAGCTCGGCCCGCTCGAATGCGCATCCGGAAAATGCGCGGCAGCTTTTCAAAACGACCGATTTTTCATTTCGTGACCTGACTGACTTATAACAGACAATAAAAAAGGACCTTCCCGAAAATGAGAAGGTCCTCTTTTTATCAGAAGTTAAGGGCGGCTGTTACTTCGCCGCTTTTTTCTCCGTGATGTACTTGTCTATCGCCACCGCTGCGTCTTTGCCCGCTCCCATCGCAAGGATGACGGTGGCAGCGCCGGTCACGATGTCTCCGCCCGCGAAAACGCCGGGAACCGACGTCTGTCCGGTCTTTTCGTCGGCTTCGATGTAGCCTTTCTTGTTGAGCTTCATCTCGGGGAAGGTGGAAAGAAGGACCCTGTTCGCGCCCTGGCCTATTGCCTCGATCGCGCAGTCGGCTTCGATGAAGTATTCGCTGCCTTCGATCGGAACGGGGCGGCGGCGGCCGGAGGCGTCGGGCTCGCCGAGCTCCATCTTTATGACCTTGACGCCCTTAAGTTTGCCTTCGCCGTTGTCGACATATTCAGTGGGGTTCGTGAGCCAGTTGAAGATGATGCCCTCTTCCACCGCGTGATGATACTCTTCGATACGGGCGGGAAGCTCTTTCAGCGAGCGGCGGTAAACGACTGTGACTTCCTCCGCGCCAAGGCGCTTGGCCGAGCGGGCGGCGTCCATCGCGACGTTGCCTCCGCCTATTACGACGACTTTGTGGGCCTTTTTGGCCGGCGTGTCAAACTTCGGGAATTCATAGCCGTGCATAAGGTTGATTCTTGTAAGGTACTCGGAAGCCGAGTAGACGCCGTTCAGCGTTGTGCCCGGTACGCCCTGGAAATGCGGCGCGCCTGCTCCGACAGCGATATAGCATGCGTCGTACTCTATCATTATCTCCTGCATCGTTATCGTCTTGCCGACGACGACGTTCGTTTCGATATCGACGCCGAGCTTCTGCATGCTTTCTATCTCCATCTTTACTATCTTCTTCGGGAGACGGAATTCGGGGATGCCGTAGATAAGGACTCCGCCGGCTGCGTGCAGAGCTTCGAATATCTTGACTTCATAGCCCATCTTGGCCAGGTCTCCGGCGACGGTAAGGCTGGAGGGGCCGGAACCAACGACAGCGACGCGGCCTTTCTTTTCGCCTTCGTACGCTTTGGGCGCCAGATCCTTCTGCGCATACTTCCAGTCGGCGACAAGGCGTTCAAGCTTTCCGATCGAAACAGGCTCGTAATCCTTCATCTTGCCGACCGTGCAGAGACCTTCGCACTGCGACTCCTGCGGGCATACGCGGCCGCATACCGCCGGCAGGTTGGTGTACCTGTCCATGATCGCAGCGGCGCCTGCCATATCGTCTTCTCTGATGCACTTGATGAACGCGGGGATGTCTATTTTGACGGGGCAGCCGTTCACACAGGGCTTCGTCTTGCACTGCAGGCAGCGTCCGGCTTCAATTTTTCCCTCTTCAAGGGTGTATCCGAGGCATACTTCGCCAAAATTGCTTCTGCGTACCTGGGGATCCTGTTCCTTTATCGGCGTCTTCTGTTTTGAGAACGTTACAGCCATGTCGGTTCACCTACTTCAGCTTCGTATTTTTCCATGGATATCTTTTCTTCATCTTTATACTGGCGGAGACGGTTCATAAATTCGTCCCAGTTTACCTTATGACCGTCAAATTCCGGGCCGTCGACGCAGGCGAAGAATATCTTGCCGTCGACGGTAACGCGGCAGCAGCCGCACATGCCCGTGCCGTCGACCATAAGCGGGTTGAGCGATACCCAGATGGGAAGGCCGAGCTCTTTGGCAGCCTTTGTGCCGAACTTCATCATGATGGAGGGGCCTATGCACCAGCAGCGGTCGATCTTCTCGCCGCGCTGCTTGACCAGCATCTCCATAGCCTGGGTAACGACGCCCTTCATGCCCTCGGAGCCGTCGTCAGTCGTGATTATCAGCTCGTCAGAATACTCTTTGCACTCTTCCTTCATTATGACAAGGCTGGAAGTGCGGCCGCCAAGTATCGTTATCACCTTGTTGCCGGCTTCTTTCAGAGCTTTGATGATGGGGTAGAGAGCAGCGATTCCGACGCCGCCGCCGACCATGAGCACTGTACCGTATTTCTCGACCTCGCTCGGCGTTCCCAGAGGTCCGGAAATATCCTGGATGGCGTCTCCGACGTTCAGGCCGGAGAGAGTCGCGGTCGTTTTGCCGACTACCTGGAAAATAAGGCGGATGAGCCCTTTTTCTTTGTTGTAGTCCGCAATCGTGAGCGGTATCCTCTCGCCGTTGTCGTTGACGCGGAGAACGACGAACTGGCCCGCCTTCGCGTGGTTCGCGATACGCGGCGCTTCGACCCAGAAGTCGAACTCTTTAGGCGCCAGCTTCTGCTTTGATACGATTTTGAACATGATGTACCTCCCTCAGAATTTATGGACATGTCTGCCCAATGTCTACATTTACGCAAACCATTCTTAAATTTAGCCTAATTTCATTAAATATGCAACATTTCGAAGAACAAATGTATAAACCAACCAAAAAAGAATTTTAGTTTTTTTGGTATAGACCAGCGCGCGGCGGCAGAGAATGCATATCTTCCTTACCTGCTGCAAGCCGCCTTGACTATAAAACATAATTTTTAGTAAAATCAACTTATCGGCACACACATTTTGTCAGAAATCTTAAATATGCGGACAACAGGCGCCGGAAAACATACGGCTGAAAAACAGAAAAGGAGATAAAGAACATGCAGCAGCATACTACAGACAAATCGTCAGGCAGTCTTTACAAAGCATTTCTTACCGCAGCCATGCTCTGCGCCATCGCTATGGCGACTGTCGCCGCAGTGCCGAATATCGCTTTTGCCCACGGCGGCGGAGGCGGGGGAGGAGACGGCGGACGTGACGGAGAACCGGCGCCGCAGGAAACTGTCGAAGAAGATAAAACAGTACAGAAAAATCAACAGAAGCTTTTCTGGTCCAAGCAGAAGATGAGCAAAGCCTATAATAAATTGATCCGGCATCAGGAACATATGAAAACAAAGCTCCACTCTCCGGAAACATATAATTATTCTTCGCAACAGTTAGTCGCGGACATAAAGGAAGAAGATAAGCTGCAGAAAGAGCTTGCTGCCTGCCAGGAGGAAGTAAAGAATATCTGTGACGATCTGGACGTCAAGCCGCCGGCAGATGCTATGTTGGTGAGGCCGAGCGTATTAGGCCCGGCAGAGATTACAGCAATGTCACACTTGAAAAGTGAGGAAACTCTTATCGACACATTTATACGCAAACAAAATGAAGGCAGCTCTTTTGAGGTACAAACCGCCGATGTGATAGCGGGCACTAATGATGCAAACCATAAAGAAAACCCCGGGGATGTTTACAGCCCGCCGGTTTACAGCACACAGGAAGCTAACTGGGGCATTGACGCCAAAAACTGCGACCCGGCAGACCTGATGTGGTAAATCAGCGGACTGCCTTTCTGCGCTGTATGATATGGAGGAAAATAAAGATGAAAAATAAACTTGCTGTGCTCCTTGCCGCTCTGCTCTGCATGGTCGTCTTCGCTCTGCCCGCTGCGGCCGAAAAGGGATTTACGGAGATAAAACGCGGCAATAACCTAACGCTCCTGATCAAG
Source organism: Synergistes sp. (assembly GCA_017537925.1). Classification (GTDB taxonomy): domain Bacteria; phylum Synergistota; class Synergistia; order Synergistales; family Synergistaceae; genus Synergistes. The sequence goes on from JAFYJW010000006.1 coordinate 38,108, forward strand.
AACGGTTCCGTGAAGGATAAAGGGGATTACGTTTTCGGACAGATAAAGGCCGTCTACGCAAAGCCGATAAAAATGCCGGACGGGAAAATCGCCGTATCCGGCATCTGGAGCTATGCAGCCGACAAAAAAGTAAAACAGATAAAAACTCTGGCGCAGGCTATGTACGACAGCAAGAACAAAAAGATATACAGCCGCGCCTATAACTTCATCGGCGCCAAATACAGGATGATAAAGCCCGGTTCTGCCGGCGTGGATATATGGAACGCTCTGATCTACGAGGCGACCGTCAAACCGCAGAACGCCAAAAAAACAAAGACGAAAAAGTAATTCTGCGTTTCCCGCAAAATACGATTCTTATCCGCCCAGCGACCGGATTCCGCGCTTAACGCGCTCCGGCCGTTTTTTCGTGACATCTTTAACAGCGCGGGAAACCGAATATCCTGCGGGGCCGCGGCATCCAATTTGAAAAAACAAAGAATGATGATAATATTGTTTCTGTAATGTTTTCATGCACTCGGCAAATATCATATTCAAAAAAACTAAATGCATTAATCCTTGACAACGCAGACAGAAAGGAGACAGAAACTATGCGGGAACGTATAACAGACAAATTGCCAGGCGGCCTTTACAAAGCATTTCTTACGGCAGCCATGCTCTGCGCCATCGCTATGGCAACTGTTGCCGCAGCGCCGGATATCGTTTTAGCCCATGGCGGCGGAGGCGGCGGGGGAGGCCATGGCGAAGAACCCGGACAGCAGGAAACTACGCAGGAAGATAAAGAAACAGCAAAAAATAAACAGAAGCTTTTCTGGGCTAAGAAAAAAATGAACAAGGCGTTAAATAGAGTGATCAGCCACCAGGAGTACATGAAAAAAAAGCTCCACTCCCCGGAAGCGTATAATTATACAAAGGAACAGTTTGTTGCGGACATGAATGAAGAAGACAAGCTGCAGCGGGAGTTTGCGGAAAGACAAAAGGAAGTAAGAGAGCTTTGTAAGAAGCTGGACGTCAAGGAACCGCCGGAAGCTTCTCTGACAAGGCCCAGCGTGATCACCCCTGCCGACACAAGGGGAGTAGACTACCTGGAAAGCGAGTATACCGCGATTGAAATGTTATTCGACAACAGCAAGGAACCAGTAAATATCGTCGACACGGTCATAGGCACTAAAGATCAACCAGACGATGTGAGGCCCCTAGGCAGCGGCATGGGCTATCAGCGAACCTTCCAAAGCCCTCTTGATAAGTGTAATTATGACCCTTTGGATTACGACTATGGAGACCCATGGCTTGATGATTAGCGGTAAAGCAGAGAACCGTCCTTTGCCGTATGCTGAAACGGAGGGAAAACAACATGAAAAATAAACTCGCATCTTTACTTGCCGCTCTGCTCTGCATGATCGTAATTGCTGCGCCCGCCGCGGCAGAAAAGGGATTTACGGAGATCAAACGCGACAAAAATATAATCCTTTTATTCAAAAACGATTCGGTAAAGGATAAGGGTGATTATGTGTTCGGTCAGGTCAAGGTCGTATACTTAAAACCCGTGAAGACGCCGAACGGCCAAACAGCCTCCGCCGGCGTCTGGTCCTACGCGGTCGACAAAAAAGAAAAACAGGCCAAGACTCTCGCGCAGGCGATGTATGACAGCAAGAACAAAAAGATATACAGCCGCGCCTATAACTTCATCGGCACCAGATACAGACCGATAAGGCCGGGCACCGCGGGCGAAGATATACGCAACGCGCTGCTTTATGCGGCAGCAAAGCCGCAGCAAAGCGGCAAAAAAACAAAGAAATGACCCTTAGCTGATCTTGTGCAAAAACCGTCTGTTTTTCCGCAGCGACCGGACTCACGGATTCTTTCGTGTCCCGGTCGCTTTTTCGTGATGTCTTTAATAAACGCACGGGAAGCCGAATATCCTGCGGAGCCGCGGCGTCCGGTTTGAAAAAACAATGAATGATGATAATATTGTTTCTGTAATGTTTTCATGCACTCCGCAA
>JAFYJW010000047.1 GCA_017537925.1 Synergistes sp.
AACGGCGACCAGGTGCCGCTGCGCAGTATACTGACGCAGAGAAACACTCTTGCGCCGCGCACGGTCGAGCGCTACAACATATACCCAAGCGCTGGCATAACGATAGTCATGAAACCCGGATACTCCACCGGCGAAGGCATCAAGCGCGTGGCTGAGCTGGCAAAGACCATGCCGCGGGGCTATTCCTACGAATGGTCGAGCATGACCTATCAGGAGCAGCAGGCCGGTTACGGGATAGTGGCGGTGCTTGCGATAGCGCTGCTCTTCGCCTATCTCTTCCTTGTCGCCCAGTATGAAAGCTGGTCGATACCGGTGCCGGTCATACTTTCACTGCCTGTCGCAATGTTCGGCGCATTGGGCGGCCTCATCGTCATGGGACTGCCGATCTCGATATACGCGCAGCTCGGCATCCTGCTGCTGATAGGACTTGCCGCAAAGAACGCGATACTGATCGTCGAATTTGCAAAAGAGCAGCGCGAAGTCCACAAACTTCCGCTGATAGAGGCTGCGGCCACCGCGGCGGGAGAACGCTTCCGCGCGGTCCTTATGACGGCCTTCACCTGCGTTCTGGGAGTCCTGCCGATGCTCTTTGCCTCAGGCGCAGGAGCCACGAGCCGCATAGCGGTCGGAACAACGATGTTCTTCGGGATGAACGCCGCCACGATAATCGGCGTCTTCTTCATTCCGGCGCTTTTCGTATTTTTCCAGGGGACCCGCGAAAGAGTAAAAGCGTTCTTCTGGAAAAAGGGGACCGCGGAAGGAGGAACCGACCAGTGAGAAGATTTATCCTTTGCTTTGCCGTTTTGCTTCTGACAGCAGCCTCGCTGGGCTGCGCTCATGCCGATGACAAAACGCCTCCCACATCGACCGATGAGCTGATAAAAGAAGGGGCCTGGGCCGAACTTGCGCGCCTCTACCCGAACTCTGTCACCTCGGACGACAAAAGCGCGATAACACCGGAAGAGCTTGCGTCGTGGTGGGATATATTTGAAGACCCCCTGCTCACGGAGCTTATCGAAAAAACACTCTCCGGCAACAAAGACGTGGCCTCCGCGCGCGCGAAGGTCACCGAGGCAAGGGCAGCTCTCGGGGTAAGCCGCGCCGCTCTTCTGCCGTGGCTTGACTCGACGGACTTCTGGAGCAACAGCCGTACGCCGGCAGAAGCAGGGGGCGCCGGAAGCAGCGTCAAGCTTGCAAGACTGGGAATAGACGCTTCCTGGGAGATAGACCTCTTCGGCGGCACGCGCGCAAGAGTCAAAGCTCAGGAAGCAACGCTGGAAGCTCAGTACGCTGAGCTCTACTCCGTATGGACCGGGCTTGCCGCAGAGACCGCGCTGGAATATATATCGCTGCGCACGCTGCAGGAACGTCTGGCGATCGCACAGTATAACCTGTATATCCAGCAGGACACCACGGATATAGAACAGTCCAAAGTTGACTCGGGGCTGACGGACGAGCTTTCGCTGCAGCAGGCGGAGTACACTATGGACCAGACAAAGGCCGCGATCCCGGTGATCGAAGCCCAGATCGAGCAGACTAAGAACGCGCTTGCGATACTGGTCGGCGAGGCGCCCGGCGCCCTTGACGAAAGATTATCGTCAAAGACACCCATCCCGCAGATAAACAGGATCGCTCTCATCGGGATACCGGCAAACCAGCTCCGCAGACGCCCCGATATAATACATGCGGAGCGCCAGCTTGCAGCTCAGCTGTCGCGCAAAAAAGCGGCCCGAGCCGATCTGTGGCCAAAATTCTACCTGACCGGTTCGATCGGGACCGAAAGCCTTGACTGGAGCGGTCTTTTTAAGGGGCCGGCCAAGCTGTACAGTTTCATGCCGCAGATAGTCTGGCCTATATTTCACGCGGGGGCGATACGCAACAACATAAAAGCCCAGGACGCCAAAGCCGAGCAGCTGCTTGCGCTATATGAAAAGACGGTGCTGCAGGCCGCGGGCGAAGTACGCGACTCCCTTGCCGCAAACATAAAAGAATACGAACGCCTTGAAGCGCTCAGAAGCGGCGTGAAGGCAGCGGGTATCGCTCTTGACCTTTCAATGGAAAAGTACTCAAACGGTCTCGTTGATTTCCTGAACGTGATCAACGCACAGCGGGATATGGCGGCTATCTCTGACTTATACGCCATAAGCATGGGGAATACCGCGGCAAACGCGGTGCAGCTCTTCAACGCGCTGGGGGGCGGCTGGAAACCGATGGAAGAGGCGGAACAAGCATTAGCCGCCGCCGAAAAAGAAAAAAAGAAAAAACAGAATTAACGCATAACAGTCTGCGAAAAAGGGCGCGGCGTTGCCGCGTCTTTTTTTGTCCCGTCCGTACGGCGGATCTTCCGCTTTTACCAAGCCATATTTTGCAGAGGCCCTGATGTGACCTGCGGCGTCTTTGATATTTTCTGCCGGAACGATGATTTTCTGCAAAGGAACTCTGCACCTTTTTATAATAAAATGATAAAATATTGTTTTACGAATCATGTCTTTTTTGCTTTATATATGTTTGCCGCATTTATGTTGTTTTTATAAAAGGAGGGGGAAAGGTTTCATGAAGCTTCCAACATTCTGGGGCGGGATCCATCCGCCGCAGAGCAAAGAGCTTACAGTGGGCGAAAGCATCGTATCCTACCGCCCGCAGGGCGAACTGGTCTTTCCCATGGCCCAGCATATCGGCGCGCCATGCGCCCCGGTCGTGGCAAAAGGAGACCGCGTCCTTGTCGGGACACGCCTCGGAAACAACGACGCTTTTGTATCCGCGCCTGTACTTTCAAGCGTATCCGGCACAGTAAAAGACGTTACTCTGAGGCTCACGGTTCCGGGCACATTCGAGACCTGCGTCGTGGTTGAAGACGACGGTAAAAATGAACTCGCGCCCGAATGGAGGCCGCTGGAAAATTATGAGACGGCCGATCCGAAAGAATATATAAAGCGCATTCGCGACGCAGGCATAGTGGGTTTCGGCGGCGCTACGTTCCCGACGGCTGTCAAGCTGTCGCCGCCCCCGGACAAAAAAATCAGGTGGCTGATAATAAACGGCGTCGAATGCGAACCGTATCTGAACTGCGACAACCGGCTGATGCTTGAGAACGCCGAAAAAATAGTGAAGGGGACGGTCCTTGTGATGCGCCTCTTCCCCGAGGCAAAAGGCATTATCGCGATAGAGAACAATAAACCGGAGGCCATTGCGCTCCTTAACGAAACGGTATCGAAGTCCGGCGCGGAGAATATAACAGTTCAGCCCCTTGCCGTGAAATATCCGCAGGGCGCCGAAAAGATGCTGATAGAAGCGCTCACCGGCCAGGAATTCGTGATCACCGCCCTTCCGGCGGACGTAGGCTGCATAATCCTCAACGTTCGCACAGTCTACCAGATCTACAGCGCGATCGTCGAAGGACTGCCGGCCGTGACGCGTATCGTGACGGTGACCGGAGACGCCGTCGCTCATCCGAAAAATATCCGTGTCCCGCAGGGTACTATGATCCGCGAGCTGATAGATCTGTGCGGCGGCTTTAAGGAGCAGCCCGTAAAGATACTTGCGGGCGGCCCGATGATGGGCATGTCGATGCGTTCGCTCGACGTCCCGGTCGTAAAGGGAACCTCCGGGATACTCTGCCTTACGGCAAAGTCGACGATGCTGAAGCCTATACGCGCGTGCCTGCACTGCGGACGCTGCGTTTCGGCGTGCCCGATGGGGCTCGTTCCCACAGTGCTGGAGCCCCTTGTGCACGCAAGGCAGTACAAGCGCTTTGAAGAAGAGGGCGGCATGAACTGCATCGAGTGCGGGAGCTGTACTTATATGTGTCCCGCGAACCGCCCGCTGACACAGGGCTGCCGCGACGGCAAAGCCTCTGTTGCAGCCATGCGTAGAAAGGCGGCGGCTAAATAATGGAACGTTTACTTGTAGTATCGAGCTCACCGCATATCCATTCGCCTCTCGACACCCGGAAGATCATGGGCTGGGTGCTGGCGGCGCTTGCGCCCGCGGGACTTGCGGGAGTTTACTTTTTCGGAGTGCGCGCCGCGGCCGTGATGGCGGTCTGCGTCATTTCCTGCGTCGCGTTTGAATATCTGTGGCAGAAACTTACAAAGCGCACCGTCACGACGGACGATCTCTCCGCCGCAGTGACAGGACTGCTGCTCGCGTATAACCTGCCGCCCTCGATCCCCTTCTGGATGGCGTCGGTCGGCAGCCTCTTTGCGATCATAGTCGTAAAGCAGCTTTACGGCGGTCTCGGCTGCAACATCGTAAACCCGGCGCTTGCTGGGCGCGCGATGATGCTCACGAGCTGGCCCGTACCGATGACGACGTGGACGGTGAACGGCGTATCCGGAGCTACTCCGCTTGCGCTGATAAAGGCGGGCGCGATATCCGATCTTCCTTCCTGGACTGATATGTTCATAGGCAATATCGGCGGATGCATAGGAGAGACTTCGGCGGCGGCGCTTCTGATCGGCTTTGCGATACTTCTTTACAAAGACATCATCAAATGGCATATACCTGTCGTGTATATCGCGGTGACAGCCGCGCTTTGCGCGCTCTTCGGCAGAGGGGCCGCCCCGCTGCAGGAGATATTCGCTGGCGGGCTCTTCCTTGGCGCGATATTCATGGCAACGGACTATACGACATCGCCGATAACGACCCGCGGACAGATTATCTTTGCTGCCGGCTGCGGCGTGCTGACGGCGCTGATACGCAGATGGGGAGGATATCCTGAAGGCGTGTCGTACTCCATACTTATAATGAACCTGACCGTACCGCTCATCGACCGCGCGACAAAGCCGCGCATCTTCGGAGAGGTGAAAAAGCATGGGTAAAATCGTAAAACTCGGACTGGTGCTTTTTGTCATCACAGCCGTCACAGGCCTTATCCTGGGCGCGGTCCATACAGCGACGCTCGAGCCGATTCGCGCTGCCAGAGCAAACGAAAAGAATGAGGCTCTGGCTGCGACGCTGCCCGGAGCGACAGATTTCAAAGAGATCAAGCCTGAAGGGGACTCCGGAACGATCACAGAGATCTATGAAGGCAGCAAAGACGGCGCCGTTACCGGCTACAACTTCACTGTGACCCCGAAGGGATACGGCGGACTGATCACCCTTATCGTAGGCATTTCGAACGCCGGCGAGATCGAAGATATAAAGATCCTCTCGCACAGCGAGACCCCGGGCCTCGGCGCAAAGGCGGGCTCCCCCGAGTTCTCCGGACAGTTCCACAAAAAGGCGATCGATGACTTCCGCGTTACGAAGACTCCGCCCGAAAGCGGCAGGGATATCCAGGCGATATCTGGAGCGACGATCACTTCGACCGCGGTCACGTCCGGCGTGAACGATGCGGCGGCCTACTGGAAGGCCAACTTCTCCGGGTCTTCCGCACAGAAGGCGGATTAGGAGGTATATCATGCAGAATCCTCTCAAACTGATCAAAAACGGCATAATAACCGAGAACCCGACCTTCGGTCTCGTGCTCGGTATGTGTCCGACTCTTGCTGTAACGTCGAGCGCCGAAAACGGCTTCGGTATGGGGCTTGCCGCGACGGCGGTCCTGATGGGCTCGAACGTCGCGGTCTCCGCGATACGCAAATTCATCCCGGACGAGATCCGCATCCCGGCGTTCATCGTCGTGATCGCTGGCTTCGTGACCGTTGTGCAGCTGCTTATCTCGGGCTATGCACCGGCGCTGGATAAATCGCTCGGCATATTCATTCCGCTGATAGTCGTTAACTGCATCATACTGGCGCGCGCCGAAGCTTTCGCTTTCAAGAACGGCGTAGCAGACTCGCTCTTCGACGGCATAGGGATGGGGCTCGGCTTTACTCTCGCGCTTACAGTGATCGGGGCTATACGCGAGATCCTCGGAAACGGCACCGTTTTCGGCATGACGGTCCTTTCCCCCTCCTTCTACCAGCCGGCTCTTCTCGTCATACTTGCGCCGGGCGGCTTTATCACGCTCGGCATACTGATGGGGCTCTTCCGCAATTACCGGATGAAGAAAAAGACGGAAAACGGCGGTGCAGGACAGACCTTCGACGGCTGGAAAGAGCTCGATGCCTGCGGAGGATGCGCGCTCAAGAGCCTCTGCGGCGGCGGCAACTCAATGGTCGTCTGCGCGAAAAACGCGCCTGCGCCCGAAGCAAAAACTGAAAAGGAGGCCGATAAGTAATGTCTCTTATAGCTCTCTTTATCAGCGCTCTGCTTGTGCACAATATACTTCTGTCGCGCTTCCTCGGCTGCTGCCCCTTCCTCGGAGTATCCAACCAGCTTGAGACGGCTAAGGGTATGGGGGTAGCGGTCATCTTCGTCACGACGTTCGCGGCCATCATGACATGGCTCGCCTATACGTTCATTCTCGTGCCGATGGGGCTCGAATACCTTTACACTCTGTCGTTCATTCTGATAATAGCGGCGCTCGTCCAGTTCGTGGAAATAGTGCTGAAGAAAGTGATGCCGGGGCTGTACAAGTCGCTCGGCATATTCCTGCCGCTTATCACGACGAACTGCGCGGTGCTCGGCGTGGCGGTCATCAATATGAACGAGAAATACACGCTGATCGAATCGATAGTAAACGCGGTAGGCTCTTCGGCCGGCTTCCTGCTCGCCATAGTGCTGATGGCAGGCATTCGCGAACGCATCGAGATGAACGAAGATATGCCTGCGGCGCTGCGCGGCCTTCCGATAGCTCTGATAACAGCCGGGCTCATGTCGATAGCTTTCATGGGCTTCAACGGGCTCATTAAATAGGGGGTCTTGATATGAACGGCATAATTTATCCGGCTGCAGTAATGGGAGGACTTGGAGTCGTATTCGGCGCGCTTCTCGCATTCGCGTCGCAGAAATTCTTCGTTAAAGTTGACGAACGCCAGGCAAAGATACGCGAGCTTCTTCCAGGCGCAAACTGCGGAGGCTGCGGTTTCCCCGGCTGCGACGGATACGCCGAGGCCTGCGCTTCCGGAAGCGCGAAGCTGAACAAATGCGCCGCCGGCGGCCCGGACGTCGCGGCTAAGATCGCAGAGATAATGGGCGTAGCGGCCGAGGCCGCGGAGCCTTTGGTCGCGTTCGTAAAGTGCCAGGGGACGCCCGATAAGGCCGTGAAAGACTGCGTCTATCACGGCGTCACGGACTGCCGCGAGGCGGTCGTGGTCCCGGGCAAAGGACCTTCTTCCTGCTCGTTCGGATGCCTTGGTTTCGGAACATGCGTAAAGATCTGCACATTCGGCGCGATTCGGATAAAAAACGGCATTGCCGCTGTGGACCGTGAAAAGTGCGTGGGGTGCGGAGCCTGCGCCGCGGAATGTCCGCGCGGGGTAATAACGCTCGTGCCGAAGAGATCCATGATTCAGGTCGGGTGCAGCAATCCCCACAAGGGACCGTTCGTAAAGAAAGTATGCAGCGCCGGCTGCATCGGATGCACGCTCTGCGTGAAAGCCTGTCCCAAACAGGCTATAGAAATGAAGGGATCCGTCGCAGTGATAGATTCCGCAAAATGTGTGAACTGCGGACTCTGCGCGGGCAAATGCCCGGTAAAGGCGATAACCGACGCAAGGCCGCCGCGGCCGGCACCGGCTCCTAAGCCTGAGGCCGCAGGACCTGCTGCGTAGATTCGGACTAACCATTAAGTTAAAAACCGCTTCGCACATAAGTGTGCGGAGCGGTTTTTTTGACGTAATTGACGTAATAATTTCTTCCGTTTTCATTCGCGCAGCGGCATAAACGCAGCTTACCGCTATATCCAGCCTACGCGGCTCTTCAGCCGCTCAAGCTGTGTCTCATACCATTCCTTCGGATGCTTCAGGACTTTTTCCGCAAAATCTTTCGGCATATCCGGCGCTGTGCTGTAAAGCTTAAGCTTCGACCAGCAAAGCACCGCCCTCCACACCGGGCGCTGCGCTTCGTTTACAAGGCGCTCTGCCACGGCAAAGCATATCGCGCCGTGATACCAGTCCTTTTTGCGGCATTTTAAGAGCCCCGTGAGGCTGTACGCAAAGCCGCCTCCCTGAAGTCCCTCGTCCCAGTCGGTATGCATTATGCCGCAGAATCTTCCCATCCTCTGAAGATATTTCTCCGCTTCGTCATATCGCTCAAGCAGCATCAGGCAGAAAGCGGCTTTTGCGAGAGAGAGGCCGATTCCCCGGAAGAGCGCTACCGAGTCGCCGATCTTTATGCAGTTTTCATAAAACGCAAGAGCTTCCGGGACCCTTCCTGCGGCCAGCATGGCGTCTCCGCGGAAGTGTTCCGCGGCAATAAGGCTTGCGGTATAGTTTTCACCTTTTTCTTCGAGCTTTTCAAAGACAGACGCGGAAAGCAGCAGATGTTTTTCAGCTTCCGCACGGCGGCCGGCAAGTATCTCCGCTATGGCCACAAAGCGCAGCGCTGTGCCTTCCCACTGGCGGAAAGAATTCTTCCTTGCAAAATCCAGAAGCTTGCGGGCGCAGAACATAAGCTTCTTCGCGTCGTCCCTCTGCACCGCCAGATAGCACATCTGCACGCCTGCTTTGATCAACGGCTCGGCCTCCCCCGCTGAAACGGCCCTGCGCACGGCCCCGCGCAGCATGATATCGGCATCCGCGCTGCGGCCGCTCCACCACAGACAGCCTCCCTTGAGGATATAAAGGTCTCTTTCAATGCGCAGCAGCTCCGGGCTGCCCCCCTCGGTGCGGAAGAGATCATCCATCATCTCCCACGCCTCGCCGAGCGCTTTCTGCGTATAGCTCACATCTTCCACCGTCGGTATATAGTGCATCAGATCCTGATCCACCAGTGCAGGGAAGACTTCATGGGCCGCCGCGAAATGCAGCTCCAGCTCCCTTACGCGCCAGTAAAGCTCTTTGAGCGGCAGACCGGCTTCCCTGCTGTGATAAGCGAGCCTTTTGCAGAGTTTTCTGTGGCGGTAGCGGAGGGTCTTCGGAAGAGATGCTTCAAGCAGCCCGATATATTTTAAATGCAGAGCCTTTTTTCTCGATAATGACATTTCGGAAAGCAGTGCCTCGCGTATCTTGGCGTGCGTGAAATAGTAGAAGACGTCGCCGCCGCTTTCGCTCTCGCGCAGAAATCCGTGCAGCCGCAGCGCGCCGTAATACTTTGAAACATCAAGAGGCGTTACTCCGAGCACAGCCGCCGTTTCCGTCATAGAGGCACATTCCTGAGAGACTGCGGCAGCTTCAAGGAAAAGTCTTTCCTCTTCACTTAAAAGCTCTATCATTGAAAGGTATATATTTTTATACGGCTGCTTGTTTCCGATAATACCGTCATGTCTGTGCCGCAGCATTTCCTTTATAAAGAACGGATTTCCTTCGGTCTGCATATATATCTCGTGCACACGTTCGTCGGACCAATCCTCATCCGGAGAGATTTCCGCGCATATACGCGCCGTCTCTTCAAGGTTGAAGCGCCGGAGCGTCACTTCGAATTTTTCAAAAGGCTCGTCCGCAAGCGCGGCCCTGAGCATAAAAGCAGGACGGGCCTCTTCAAATCCGGTTATCAGCATATTGCGCTGCGCGCCGTTGTCGCCCATTACCGATTCCACTATGTTCCAGGAAGCGTCGTCCATCCACTGTATGTTTTCGATTATCAGCAGCCGGCGGGCACCTTTCGGCGTCCCGGCAACAGACTGACGAAGGAGGCCGGCAAGATACGAATAGCTGTATTCGGAATGAGAATTAATATTTGCCTGCCAGTCTCCGGGAATCTGCAGCTGCTTCAGAAGACGGGTTATCGGCGCAAGCGGGTAGGCCTTCTCTTCCTGAAGGCAGTTTACCGAGAAACACTCCCAGCCTTTTTGCTTAAGACCGGCGGATACCTCGCCGACAAAGGCAGTTTTTCCAATCCCCTGCTCCCCCCATACGAGGCCGCACAGAGACTGGCTCTCTTTTCCGCCGCAGAAAAAATCGAGCATTTTCAAAATCTCGTTTTTTCTTGCAAGCGGACTGCTCTCGTCCGGCCGCAGAGAAACTCCTGCCGCAGGGGGTTCCTTTTTTCTTTTCATCAGAGATGACACTTCGGAAAGATCAGCTTCTATGCCGAAGTCGTTCTCCATACGGGAAGAGAAAGCATGCGCCGCCTCTATCGCTCTTGCCTTCTGGTTCGTCTTTATATACAGACGCACGAGCTCCGCGTGAATCTTCTCATCATAAGGCTCAAGCTCGGCCAGCTTTTCATAGCAGAGCAGCGCATCCTCCGCGCCGTTTTTCGCATAGCCGGCAAGACGCGCCTGAGCGCGCTTCTTTAGATTTTTAACGATCAGCCCGCCGTAATACTGTCTTTTTGAGATCAGCCAGTCGCTGAAATAGGGCCAGTCGCTCATCTCGCCGACGTCGATATAGGGGCGGCAGAGCGCGGTTATCTCCTGCCAGCCGAGCGTATCCAGCCGGAGTATAAGGTCGGTGTCACGCTCTATTTTTATGTTCGGATCAAGGGATACGATATCGCCGTCAACTTTTGCCGGCAGTATTTTTTTAACGCAGCTGAGCGCGTTGCTGAGGTTGCGGCGGGCTCTCTCCGGCGCTTTATCGGGCCACAGATATTCGCAGATCCTGCTTTTGGAAACGCTTTTTTCCTCCGCCAGCATAAGCGCGAGAGCCTGCGCCTTTCTGAACGGGAAAACGCAGCGTTCACCGTCTGTAAAAATATCCGGTATGCCGAAAAAACGGACCTGATACTTCATACTCCCCACCTGCAAAAAATATCCAATCTTTTTATATGATTCTATACGAAAAAACAGTATCCTGCACAGGGAATAAAATTCGGCGGTGGCACTTCCCTTCGCCGCTTCATGCGTTCATACCCGGAAGACGCCGGTAAGCCCGCACCTTCATGCGAAAGCGGCAATGCAAAATTTTTGCAAAAAAATCCTTCCGCCGTATAAATAAAGTTAAAATATCCCGCTTTATGCAAAATTCTTTTTGCAATCATTTTGCACAACAGTGATAATCTCTCAGCGTACGAAAACAGCAGGATATTTTAATCAAAACCACAAAACGGAGGTATTTACATGTCAATAGCAGAAGTTCGCCAGTACATGGTAGACGGAGATGGAGAAGCGGCGGTAGCCCTTACGAACAAACTGCTCTCGGAAGGCACGCAGGCACAGGATATTATGAACGGTCTGACCGAAGAGATGGGAATCCTCGGAGAGAAATTCGAGAACTTCGAGGTCTTCCTTCCCGACCTTATGATCGCGGGCGACGCCTTTATGCAGATCATGTCTGTGCTCAAGGAACATCTTGTCACCGCGGCCGACGGCCCGGCAAAGACGGTCGTTCTCGGAACGGTGAAGGGCGACTATCACGACATCGGAAAGAACATCGTAGGCATTGTGCTGCAGGCAAGCGGCTTCAACGTGATCGACCTCGGCGCCGACGTAGACCCCGTGGCTTATCTGGAAACGGCCCGCAAAGAGAAAGCCGACGTGGTCGGACTTTCAGCCCTTATGACGACTACGATGCCGGGACAGGAAGAGTTCATCAAGCTCGTAAAAGACGCCGGAGAAAAGGGCAAATACTTAGTCTGCGTGGGCGGAGCCCCGACTTCGGTCGAATGGGCGGAGCGCATAGGCGCCGACGTCTGGTCCTTCGACGCGTTCGAGTGCGCGGCAAAGCTCAAGAAGCTCCTGGGATAGCTTAGAAAATATTTTACGGAGGAATAAAAGATGTCAACTTTCAGAATGTGGGAAGTATTCGCAAAGGCTGAAGACGGCCCGTTTTTCAAAGATCAGACGGAATGGATGCTGAAAAGCTTCATCCCGCAGATGAAAAGAGTAATAAAAGAACATGACATCAAATATGACGGAAAAAGCATCGTAAACCAGGACGACGCTCTTGCCGACAGAACATGGGAAGCGGCGAAGGATTTCTTTATCTCGGTCGGCGTTTACAACCAGGATACTCACCGCGTCATGAAATTCACCGAGCGCGAGGTAAACGAGGTCCTCTACACAAAGCAACCGAAATACATGATCGGCGCAGGACACGACCAGCGCTGGTTCCAGATGCGTTCGATAGAAGACAGGGAACGCCGCCCCTTCCACCTTTTCAGCCCCGACGCGAACTTCAGCACGGACATCCACAAGAAGGCCTGCATGGCCTATCTTAAAGAGCCGCTGCTCGACGGCCTCTGCGCGCCTCTTATCGAAGACTTCATGGGACGCAAGGCCACGTCGCAGAGCCCGACAGAGGTCGCGGCCGCGATGGAGCACGCTATGAACCTCCGCGATGCGCAGCGCCTTGTGGGACGCCCGGACGTATGGACCGTATCGGTCGGCACCGCGGAATCCGCACAGGCGCAGATCGCGGCCGGGAATCCGGTCTGGGGGGTACGCCAGTCGCATCTTGACGGACGCATGGTCTCGATCCTCACCGAAATGACGACAAACAACGCGATGCTCAACAAATCCCTGCACTACCGTTCATACGGCAACGTCTTCGGCAACCTCTGCGGAGCCATTTTCGGAGGACACGCGGGCGGCACCGAGGGTACGCTGGTCCTTCAGACGGCCTACAACATCGAAGGCGCCTGTCTGTACGGATCCTGCTGGGCGCTGAACTTCCCGTTCCACCTTAAATGGCAGTCGACGACGACAAGACAGCTGCTGTGGCTGCAGAGCGTTCTTAGCCAGGCGCTGTCGCGCAACTCAAATCTCATTTACATGAACAACCTCTTCGCAAACGCCGGCCCAGGCACCGAACAGCTCTACTGGGAATGCGCGAACCACGCGCTGGCGACCGAGTGCTGCGGCGGCAACCCGTGGGGGGCAGCTACCTGCCGCAACAAGTTCACCGATATGGCGACTCCGCTTGAATCACGCTTCTACCACGAAGTATCCGAAGCTTCCTTCAAATCGCGTCTTTCAAGGGCAAAATGCGAAGAGCTCTGCCAGAAGATCATGGAGAAGTACGAAAAGCTTATCCCGATAGACAACTACGGCAAACGCATACAGGAAGTCTACGATATGGACAAGCTCACGCCGCGCCAGGAGTACCTCGACCAGTACGAGCGCATGCGCGACGAGCTCTGCGCGATGGGCGTCGAATTTCCTTACTAAATAATACGAAATACTGCGGTGACGGAAATGACTTTTCTGTCACCGCAGGAAATGAAATGACAGAAAGGACGATGATGCTTTGTGAATTCCAGACAATGGCTTGAAGATCTGAAAAGATCTCCGGTAAAAAAAGGCCTGCCGATACTCTCCTTCCCCAGCGTCAGCATTACAGGCGTCACCGTAAGAGAACTCGTACAAAACAGCTCACTTCAGGCCGAGGGCATGAAGGCTGTGGCCGACCGCATTCCTTCCGCGGCTTCAGTAAGCATGATGGATCTTTCCGTGGAAGCCGAAGCCTTCGGCTCGGCGATAAAGACCTTTGAGAGAGAAGTTCCCGTCGTGACGGACGAGATCGTGCAGGACGAAAAGTCCGCCGACGCGCTGAAGATACCGCATGTCGGAGACGCGCGCACCGGCCTTTTCGTCGAAGCCGTCGAAAAAGCCTGCAAACTTATCACAGACCGGCCCGTGCTTGCCGGCGCGGCTGGACCGTTCTCCCTCTGCGGCAGGCTGATGGGGATCTCAAAGTCGATGATACACTGCGTAAAGAATCCGCAGATGGTGCACACGACGATGAAAAAGGTCACGCCCTTCCTGATCGAATATGTAAAAGCTTTCAGAGACGCCGGAGCAAACGGGCTGATCATGGCAGAACCGCTCACGGGACTGCTCTCTCCGAAGCTTGCGAAAGAATTCTCCGAACCTTATGTGAAGGAGATAATCGACGCCGTTCAGGATGACAGCTTTATCATCGTATACCACAACTGCGGAGGCTCCGTGCCGCGGATGATGGATTCGCTGCTTAGAGCAGGCGCAGCCGCCTATCATTTCGGCAACGCGGTAAGCATGAAGGACGTCCTGACAAAGCTCCCCGAAAGCGTGATCGCGATGGGCAATATCGACCCCTCGTCGCAGTTCTGCATGGGCACGCCGCAGTCGATGAGAGAAGCGGTGCTTTCGCTGATGAAAGAATGCTGTCCGGACTTCCCCAATTTTGTTATCTCGTCCGGCTGCGATATAGCGGTCAACGCAAAATGGGAGAATATCGCGGCGTTTTTTGATGCTATCGAAGAGTACAACAATACGGCAAAATAATGCCATAAAGTATTTTTTTAAGTGCTTTTTGCGTAATAATCTATTTTAACAACTAAAAAATGTGCAATGATAGGCATGTTTCGCGGCTGAATAATTAGCTGTTTTTTTCGTCTTTTTGTAGCCGTCAGCCGCGGAGTTGCCTAAAACAAAGGGAGGCAAAAAAATGACTGTTACAAAAGTTAAGAGACCCTCTTTTATCGTAGCGCTCGCAACATTCATATGCATAGCGGGCACGATAAGCTTCGGTCTGCTGAAGCTCGGGCTCGACGCACATGTTCCTATCGCGGTGGCGGCAGCGATAGCTGCGCTCGTGGGCAAGTTTATCGTAGGCATAACATGGGAAGAGATGGAAACGGCGATCTGCAATGCCATCTCGTCGTCGGTAGGCGCCCTCCTGATACTGATCGCTATAGGCATGCTGGTCGGCTCATGGGTCCAGGCAGGAGTCGTTCCGGGACTTATCTATTACGGCTTTAACGTTCTTTCGCCCGGCATCTTCCTTTTTGCAACGCTTATCCTCTGTTCGATAGTTTCGCTTGCCACGGGCTCGTCGTGGGGCGTTGGCGGGACCGCGGGAGTTGCCCTCATAGGAATCGCGGCGGGACTCAACATCCCGGCGCCGCTTGCCGCGGGCGTTATAATATCGGGCGCCTATTTCGGAGACAAGATGTCGCCTCTTTCGGATACCACTAACCTGGCGCCTGCCGTATCGGGATCGAACCTCTTCGACCACATACGCGCAATGATGTGGACGACGGTGCCGACATACATAATCGTGGCTGTAATAACCATAGTACTCGGCTTCTCTTATTCCGGCAGCGCGGCATCGTTCGACCCCACCCGCATACAGGCGTTCCAGAAGATCCTTGCCGCCGAATTCTCAATAAACCCAATCTATGTCGCGATACCCGTGATCATAGTCCTGGGGCTTGCGGTAATGAAATGCCCCGCTTTGCCGAGCATGATGGCGGGCACAGCCGCGGCTTCCGTCCTTGCTATGATTCAGGGAACAAGCCTTGCGGACGCGCTTGGCGCAATACATTACGGGTATGAGTCATCGGTAGCGACGAAACTCTCCGAAGCCGCGATGGAGGAACTTCCGGCGGTAATGAGCGAGGCTGGCATTGCCGGCATAGCTCCGGAAACGATACACGAAGTCTCGTCGCTCGTGACCGAGCTGCTGAACAGAGGCGGCCTTGACAGTATGATGTGGTCGCTTTCGCTTATCATGATAGCGCTCGTGCTCGGAGGCATAATGGAAAGCTGCCACTACCTCGAAGTGCTCCTTAACCCGATGCTCTACAAGATTCGCAGAGTCGGAGGCTTTGTGACGCTTGTGGTCGCTTCATGCTTTGTCAGCAACCTCTTCCTCGGAGACCAGTATCTTGCGATAGTCGTCCCGGGACGCATGTTCAAAACCGCCGTCGCAAAGACGGATCTTTCTCCGCGAATGCTGTCACGAACGCTTGAGGACTGCGGCACGATGACGGCTGTTCTTATCCCGTGGACCGGCTGCGGGGCTTTCCAGTCAGGAGCTCTCGGCGTGCCGACTCTTTCGTACGCCCCCTACTGCTTCATGAACATAATCAACCCGTTCGTGGCGATAATAATGTCGTATCTTGGCATAGGCATTTACTGGGGCAAAAACGGCGCGGACAAGATCGAAAAACGCTCCGCTCTCACATTCCCGCGCGACGACGAAGCGGCAGCCTGATTCCTTCAACTATCCCAAATCAAAAAACAGTCGGGCGAAGCATCTTTATTTATGCTTCGCCCGACTTTATAATTTTATATGGCTGAAAGCACCGCTTATTTGGCTGTTTCCGACAGGAGGCGTCGGCTTTGGAAAAAAAGACTGAAAAAACGCTTCGCATCACATTCATGCCGGACGGCATCACCGCATGCGTGCCGGAAGGGACAGCGGCGTCAGACGCCGCAGACTCTGCCTCCGTGATGATCGGGCGCCACTGCGGCGGCGCAGGCGTCTGCGGCAAATGCCGCGTAATGGTAAAAGACAAAAGCAAAGACCCCTTCGCGCCAGTCACAGAAACGGAAAAAAAGCGTCTGGCACAGGATGAGCTGCGGGCCGGCGTAAGGCTCGCATGCTGCGCAAGAATAGCAAGAGACGGCGCCGTATACGTCATAGACCGCAACGAAAGCCGCGGCAGCCGCATACTTGAGGGCTTTTTCAGCGGCATAAAAGACTGGTCGCAGGATAAAAGCGGTTTCGGCGCGGCCGTCGACATTGGCACGACGACCGTCGTATGCTACCTGCTCGACCTTGACAGACATAAGATCACGGATCGCGTTTCTTTTCTGAACCCGCAGGTCGCTTTCGGAGATGACGTGATCTCAAGGATCGCATACTCCTCTTCTTCCGGCGAAGCTCTGCTGCGCGCCCGTAAGGCGATAACGGCGGAAATAGAGAAAAATATACTCGCTATGACCGAAAAAAACGGGATCCCGCCAGAAGAGATAAAAGAAATAGTTATCGCCGGAAACACGGTAATGGAGCATCTATTCGCCGGCGTTTCCCCGGAGAGCATAGGGCGAAGCCCCTACTGCCCGCAGTTCCTGATTATGCCACCGTTTCCGGCGGCTGATATCGGGATGGAGATAAACGAAACGTGCACCGTGAAAATGCTGCCTAACGTCGCAGGCTATGTAGGAGCCGACATCGTAGCCGGCGTTGCGGCGACCGGCATGGATATAGAGGACAAAATGCGGCTCCTCGTCGATATCGGCACCAACAACGAGATAGTTATCGGCAGCCGGAAAGGCATGTACTGCTGCGCTACCGCGGCGGGGCCGGCATTCGAAGGAGCAAGGATACAGTACGGCATGAGGGCTGCCGAAGGCGCGATAGAAAAAGTCTTCATGGAAGACGGAGAGCTTGCCTGCAAAACAATAGGAGGGTCGTCTCCGCGCGGTCTCTGCGGTTCGGGCCTTATAGACGCGATAGCGCTGCTTCTTGACGAAGGCGTCATATCTCTCGGCGGGCGCTTCGAATACCCGGAAAAATGCACAGACCAGCGCTTTGCAAAAAGACTCTGCCGCGATGCCAAAGGCATGGTGCGCCTGCTTCTCACCGACGAAGAACACCCTGTATACCTTACGCAGAAGGACATAAGGGAAGTGCAGCTTGCGGCGGGCGCAGTGAAGGTCGGTACGGAAGTCATGCTTGAAAGGGCCGGGATAACGGCGAAGGATATCGATGAGGTCTGCCTTGCCGGCGCTTTCGGCAACAATATAAACATAGAAAGCGCGGTCCGCGTGGGGCTGATTCCAAACGTCCGCCGCGATATAATCACCGGCGTCAAAAATTCCTCCGGCCTCGGGGCCTGTATGTCCCTGGCCTCGGATGACTTCTTCAGAAGAACGAAAAGCGCCGCTGAAAAAATGGCCTACGTTGAACTTTCGTCCCTTGCTGATTTTCAGAAACGATTCATAAACGCGATGTCTTTTTAAACAGAGCGGCGGTGACAGCGAATGAAGAAGATAAAAATCTTTTACTCCGAATACGGCAGTGAAGATGTACAGGAATATGAAAGCGAAGATGTTCGGGTGAATCTCTCTTCCCTTGAAGAATTCTATTCAAAACTTGGAGAAAAACATCTGCTCTCTTTCCGGAAATTCGCCGATTTCTGGGAAACGGACGGCTGTGAACGGCTTTTCCGGCCTCAGGCCGTGATAAAGACGATGCCCGCCGAAGTTCTTTCGGCGGAATTCAAAGGCGTGCCGGAGCTGGAACATAAAGAAGAAAAAACTGCTCTTTTGGTATGGACGATAGGAGACGAGCTTGAAAAAGAAGCAAGCAGGATGACCTCTGCGGCAGGAAGCATAATGACCGGGCTTCTGCTTGACGTAGCAGGCTCGATATCGCTCTACTCCATGCACGGCGTACTTATCGGGTGGTTAAGAAATAAAGAGGCTCTCTCCGGCCGCTTCGTTTGCGGGGAGTACTACCCGGGCATAGGCAACATGAGACAGGATCTGATGGAAAAGGTAGTGTCCTGCGGTGCGACGGAAACCCTGATAAACGTGACCGCAAGCGGCACTTCCCTTCTTTGCCCCCGGAAATCGCAGTGCGCTTTCGCAGCGTTGGGTCAAAAGGAAGGCGCATGCGAGATAAAGACAGAACCGTGCCGTCCCTGCAAAGGCAAAAAGTGCCTCTATTACCAGCTTGGGGGCTGCCATATGATGTATTCGGAAAAGCGCTGAAAAATATACTGCGGCACACAGAAAAAGCCTCTGCCTGTTATTCCGGCGGAGGCTTTTGTTTATTTACTGTTATCGTCGAGCGGCGGCAGAGGCTTTATCTCCTCATCTTCAGAAAACTCCGTTTGGGGCCCCTCCGTCTTGCTTTTGATCCAGCCTTCTATTTTGTCGTAAAACGCGTCGCTCCATGCCGGATTCTGCCACATTTTCCGCTTCGCCGTCATGGAAAGGGAGCCGCACAGCATAGAGCCGAAATAAAAATAGGGGTGATGCGTAGCGAGGGCTATCCCGAAAAAGATAAAGCACAGCGACGCAAAAAGATCCCTGTAAAACATCGTTCAGCCACCTTCCTGTCTTACTTTAAGAATTATACCTCTTTCGCGCGCCGGAATCGAGCCGGCAGAAAGCAGCAGTCATGCACACGAACAAAAAAAGCGCCCCTCGTACGGGGCGCTTCTGTACTGTCTTTCTGCGCGCAGGCGCAGCCGTATCTCTTACCAGGGAACACCAAGGATAAGATGCGGCAGGAAAAGCACGAGCTTCGGGATATAAGCCGTAACGAGAAGTACGGGGACCCAGCAGCAGACCATAAATTTGATGGCCGGTCCCATTATCTCGTTGATAGGCGCGCCGCCGACTCGGCCTGACAGGTATAGAGTCGGGGCAGCCGGTGGCGTGATGCATCCCAGCGCCGTGTTGACGCCGACGACAGCGGCGTAGTGGACGGGGTTGATGCCGAGCTCGGTGATGATCGGCAGCAGTATCGGCGTGGTAAGAACGACGACGCTGATGTCGTCCATCAGCATTCCCATAAGCACCAGGAAGATGTTGATCATGAACATGATCACCCATTTATTCTTGGAAATGGAATAGAAGAGATAGAGCACCTTTCCGGGAAGGTCTTCCAGTATATAGAGACGTGAGAGCATCGAGACCGAATAGAGCATGACCATGATAACTCCGGTCGTAACCGCGCTTTCGACTACGATCGCATAGAGCGTCTTCCAGTTGAGTCCCTTATAGACATATAGCCCGATCGGGATGCAGTAAAGAACCGCAAGAGCGGAAGCTTCGGTGCATGTCATAACGCCGCCGTAGATGCCGCCGAGGACCATTACGGGCATGAAAAGGGCGGGTATCGCAAGGCGTCCGCGGTCGCGGAACATCCTCCAGCGCTCGGCGCCTGTACGTTTCTGTGCTACGAGAACATTCTTATTGTTCCTGAGCATCCACATGTTAAGAAGCGAAAGCAGTATCGTGGTCACTATTCCCGGTCCTATCGTGGAGAGGAAGCAGGAAAGGACCGAAATGCCGCTTATCCACGCAAAAATGATAAGCGTAGCGTTCGGCGGGATCAAAAGTCCCAGCAGCGACGCGTTCGCCATAAGCGCGCAGGCATGTCCCATCGGGTAGCCTCCCTGCTTGAAACGCGGGAACATGATAGCGCCGATGCAGGAGAGCGTTGCGCAGGCGGCGCCGCATATCGACCCGAACACAGCGCAGGATACGGTTCCGACAACGCCGAGACCGCCTCTGATGTGTCCTACGAAAACGTCGACAAGGTCGATCATTTTTTCGGCTATGCGGCCGCGTTCCATGATGCCGCCGGCCAGGATGAACATCGCTATAGCTATCAGCGAGACCGAGTTCATCTGGTTAAAGCCGTATGGCAGCAGCTGCGTCGGCTGATAGCCTTCCATCGTCGGGCCGCCGAAGAATATCAGCCATGCGCAGGAAGACATAAAGCTGACAGGGACCGGAACGCCTATGACAAGTGTGAAGATAAGAATCACAAGTGCTACATAAATCATTATTTATTACCTCCCGTAAACAGCGCTTTTCCCGCTCTTATAAGATCCCACAAAAAATAGTAGCACATCGAGAGCAGGCCTAAGAATATCGAGAGGTAAGCCGTCCACAGCGGGATACGCCAGGCGACCGTACGCGGAATCGCTACGCCGGTCCCGAGCGGCCCCATGAAACCGAATTTAAGATAGTCCCAGCCGTACCATGTAAAGAGCATTGTAACGCCGAGGGTGATGATGCATTTAAGGAAAAGAATAAATCTCTTCAAAAAACCATCCTTCAGATATGACTGCACGAGATCCGCGCAGACGTGCGTACCCGCAAACGCGCCGTATCCGGCCCCCATGAAATAAAGCCAGAACGCAAAGATCTTGATCCACTCTTCATATCCGTAAAGGTCCATTTCAAGAACATAGCGCATAAGGGTAGCCGCGCTGATTATTACGGTGAGGAGCATCGACATGACAAAACATACGATCGAGTAAAAGCTGACCGTTATCTTGTCAAACAGGCACTTTGGCTTTTTTACGCTTGATTCGTACTCATCCTCCGCTGCCGCAGCAGCCTGTTCCGTTATTTTCTCTTCTTCCATATACTGAACCCCTTTCAGAACACAAAAACCCTGAGGGGCGCAAACCCCTCAGGCCTTTTGTGTTTTCCGAGATATCCCGCAGCAGAATAAGCAGGAAGTCTCTCGTTGTTAAATTCTGCTGCCGGACTTATTTACTTACCTCTTTTGCAAACTCGTTCATCAGGTCAACGCCGACGCCGCCCTTGCCGAGTTCCGGCCATGTAGCTACGCAGGCCTGTTTGATCGGCTCAAGCTCTTTTTCGGTGTAGCGGAAGACCTTTATGTTCTTCTTCTGCATAAGATCCATATACTTCTCGTCTTCAGCCTTCGCGTTTTCGATCGACTTCAGAGTGTACTTCTTGCAGACGTCCTTGAATACCTTCTGATCCTCAGGTGAAAGTTTCTTCCAGGATTTGTCGCTGACCATGTAGCCGAGGTATTCCATTGAGTAGTTCGTCGCGTACCAGTACTTTATAACGTCGCCGAGTATCGTGTAGGCAGCGGCGGTCGGATAGCCGTCAGCCGCATCGCAGACGCCGGTCTGCAGTGACTGATAAACGTCGTTGTAGGGTATCGTGATCGAGCGGAAGCCCATAGCCTTTGCTCCTGTCGTGTAGGAGAGCATGTTCGGCACGCGGGTAAGAACGCCCTTGTCGACCTTCGGATTGAGCGGCTCGTTAAGGGGCTTCGTCGACGCTATGCCGATAAAGCCTTCAACATACGAACCGAGGAGGTGGATGCCGACTTCGCCGAGGAGGCTGCTCAGCTTCTTCGTGAACCATGCATCCGGATCAAGAATCTTTTTCGCCGAGTCATAGCCGGTAACGAAGCCGTTGGCGTAGGTCATCTCAAGACGCGGGTCAAAGTCGGTAGCGAGCGACATGCAGGCCATGTCGACGGTGCCCTTCATCATCTCTTCCATAATGAGCGAATAGTTGCCCAGCTGGTTTGCCGGATAGACCTTCAGCTCGACGCGTCCCTTGGTTCCCTCTTTGATCTCCTTGGCTATGTCGTTCATCATCTTTGTAGCCATGTGATCAGGCGGTGACTGTCCCGCGAACTTGAAGACGATCGGGGCGGCTGTCGCCGGGGTAACGATAGCTGCGATCACAAAGATTACTGCCAGCATAACTGCAAATTTCTTCATAAAAAACTCTCCCTTCATTTTGTTTGACTCATTTGCTCAACATGGTGCAGTTTCGGTAAAAAGAGAAAACTTCTGTTGTAGTCTGCAGATTCTGAGTGCAATGTTCCCCCCCTGCACAGCAATATACGAATCACGTAAACCAAACAGTACCACAGCAGATAAAGTACACCATCGGGACAATTAAGTCAACTTTTTTCAGTTTTCGCAATTATGTTTAAAAAACCGAAGTAATTTCCCATATTCTTTTGTCAGGGTTCGAATTAAAAGCTCCGGGGCTTTCATTTTTACCAAATACTGCTTAAAAAGCTGTCGGTTGACCGAATATTCCTGTAAAACCGGAGCGAAAAATCCGTTAAAATCATTCTTTGATTTAAATCAGTATGACCCGTGACATATCCTTTTCTTCCGCGTATTCGAAAAGATATCAACCTGCAAATGATTTTTAATAAGGATAAAACATTACCTTATAAAAAAAGCTCCAAAAACCCCGAAGATCGTAAGCATAACTATCGGATACTCTCTGAAAAAACGAATAAACCGAAGCAGAACAAGCCCGGCCAAGAAAAGCACGACAGCCGCCGTCCCGTTTTTCAGCGTCGAGGTAAGCGGCGAAACTATCGAAAGAGTCAGAAGACCCGCTACTACCGGGCGCAGAAGCTGTTTGAAGCGTTTGCTTTTTTCCGGAGGGACGCGTTTTAAGATAAGAAGGACCACAGTTAAGGCAAGGATCGGCGCCGATATGATCGCAAGCGTCGCGGCGGCGGACCCCAATACGCCGGCTTCGCTGTATCCGGCAAAGGTCGCCGCGTTTACCGCTATCGGTCCGGGGGTCATCTGGGAGATAGCGACCATCCTGGCAAAGCCGGAAGCATCCATCCATCCGTTCTTTGTGACCAGCTGATACTCGATAAGAGGCAGCGTGGAAAGACCTCCGCCGAAAGCCGTTATGCCTATCTGTGCAAATGCCCACACAAGCGCCGCTATTTTGATCATTCAGCCCGCCCTCTTTGCATAAGGCACTGCACTGCCACAGCCGCCGCTATAACAGGCAGAGGATGGAGCCGGAAGACGCCGATCAGCGAGATGACAAACAGGTATGGTATTACATTCAGCCACTTTCCCCAGAGCGCGTCTTTTACATTTTTATATATCACCGTCGATATGATAGCGCCGGTCCCGGCAAGCACACCCGCCAGGAAGCCCCTTACGGCCGGAATATCCGAATACCTTATTATATAAGGGGAAAGGATAAGGATAATAAGAAACGGAGGAAGAACGGCGCCCGCCACTGCGGCGATGCTGCCGGCAAGCCCGCGGTAGTGACGGCCCAAGAGCCAGGCGATGGAGACCGCGATGGGGCCCGGCATCGACGCGGCAAGACTCACCATATCGGCGAACTGTTCGCTGTCGATATCGCGCCGCTTCTCCTGTTCCAGCTGCACCATGCCCAGTATGACGATGCCGCCGCCGAAGGTCATCGCGCTTATTTTGAAGAAAAAAAAGAAAAGTTCCAAAAGGCTCATATTTTACATTCTCATTTTCTACTGATTCATTTTTCCCCGGATTTAATAAAGCGCTCCGCCGCCGTACTTCTGTCGGCTCATTCAGATATATCGGGATTATACCATACTGATTCTGCGCTTTTTTGTAAGATGCCGCCGCCCGCCTGTCTTTTAAGCGTTTATCATACGAGACATCTTTTGCGTGCGAAATGTCACAAAGATTCATATTATGGTGATAATTTCATTATATATACTGTATTTTACATCCGTTGCAGCTAAAAAATAACCGGCGATATGTATAAAAAGGAGGCCGTTCTATGAAAAAAAATATAATCTTTACAATGTTTTTGTGCGCGCTGCTGGCTGCCGCTGCCTTTGCGGCGCCGTCTTACGCGCGGACGAAAGAAGATATTACGGCCGCAGCGATCGGAGAAAAACTGAAAGAAGAACTGTCGCCGGAAAAAATAGAGGTACATGTGGCAAAGGGCTGTCAGAAAGCATGGGTAATGTGCCGCGGATCAAAGCTCTCGGGTCTCCGGGTAGAGCTGATGGAACTTTCCGCGCTTCTTTCCGGCTCGCTTGGTTCAGAGGAAAACCTCGAAACCCTGGCAGAAATGATTTCCGAGTCTTTCGGCAAAATGATTCTTAAGGAAAGCGATATTAATAAATATTTTGCCGAAGGACGCGGCGCCTCCGGTTTTTCGGACATGTGCTTCCGCTTTAAGGATGACCGCTATACGGCATCCGGCCGCTTTGAGAGCGATCTGGTATTCACGACGATAGAGCTTGATATAAACGCCCGCGGGACGCTGGTGCTCAAAACGGACGGCATATATCTTGACGGCACCGAAATATCGGTGGAGGGAAAAACCGTGCATGACAGGCTGGCCTCTCTTATAACGGACAGCATAAATCCGCTTCTGTCTTTCGAAAAGATTCCTTTTCCGATACGTTTTTCTTCCGTACGCATCCCGGCGGGGAGCATCATAATCGACGGTTCGCCGGAAAAAATACCGGCCGCCGGCAGATATGAATACGCAGATAAAGGCTCCGGCAGCAATTAGCGCATATGGAAATTTATCTGCCGGGTGAGATAAAAATAAGCTTTCGTTATTTTTTTGCCGCAGGCATAAAGAAATGCTTTTTCCCCGCTTGCTTTGGTCAGCTTTAATCTAACGAAAATATCACATATTTGCAGCTGTGCCAGTGTTTTTTTGTAATAAAATGTCGCTTTTTTTTGAATAATTCTATTCTTTCCACAAAACTAATCCACAAGATTGTGAATTACTTTTTTATTTTTATATTATTTGCTTAGAAAAAGCGCTCTTTCGCCCCTTTGCGTAAATACATCATAAAATATAAGTAACTAAAAATTTTTTTATTTTACTTATATATTATATTTTTTCCACATCAAACACACTTTTTCACATCTTCCGGCATCACACGTTCGGCGTCAATAAAAAAGATAAATATCATCTTTAATCAAAGAGACAGATTTTTCTGTCTGCGAATATTTTGCGCATTTTGCTGCGTTTATCCAATGTAAAAACAGTGTGAATCATTTCGTGTATATTGGTGAATATGTATGGACAACTCATATAAGCCGATTCTAATTTTCGCCTGCAAAACCATTGACAAATCGCCGCTTTTAATCACCGCTTAAATTTTTCCCTCTTCCGGCCCCGCCCGCGCGTCATATTCTCCCGCGGCGCAAATTATCCCGCTCTTTTTTACACTTATCGATTTATCATCAATACGGTTATGATAAAATCTGTAGAAGCGGCGTTTTAATTTTTCTGTTCTTTTGGAGTGGACCTGATGGATCTGGAAATGGTTTGGAAAGAATTTTGCAAATACTGCACGGACGAGATCGGAAAAGATGATAAGACAATAGAGCTTTACCTCAATTCCTGTCTTCCGTCATCGCTTGAAAACGGTGTTCTGACGCTCGACGTCCCCACAATTTTCTCAAAAAGCCAGATCAATGAACGTTACCTTGAAAAAATGAAGAAACTTTTCGAAAAAACAGGTTTCGGAACAGACATAAAGCTTGTGGTCTCCGAATCTGAAAATATGCCGAAGCCTCCCCGCGAAGAAAAATCTGCCGGCTCAGGACAGTCCGATGTTCTCTCGAAAACCGGACTTAACCCGAATTATGTCTTCTCAGCTTTCGTCGTAGGAAAATCCAACCGGCTGCCGTACGCGGCAAGCCTTGCAGTGGCCGACTCGCCCGGAAAGACATATAACCCGCTTTTCATCTGGGGAAAAGTCGGCCTTGGAAAAACACATCTTATGCATGCGATAGGACATCAGATTGCGGAGAGAAACCCTCATACGAAGATGCTTTATGTAAGCGCCGAAAAATTCACGAACGATCTGATAACGGCTATAAGAAACAACACAAACCAGGAATTCCGCGCCCGTTACCGTGACCTGGACGTGCTTATGATAGACGACGTTCAGTTCATAGCCGGCAAAGAGCAGACCCAGGAGGAATTTTTCTGGACGTTCAACACCCTGCACGACGCCAAAAAGCAGATAATAATAAGCTCCGACCGTCCGCCGAAAGACATCGAAGGCATAGCAGACAGGCTCGTGTCAAGATTCGAATGGGGACTCGTTACGGATATCCAGCCGCCTGATCTTGAAACGCGCGTCGCTATCCTTCAGAAAAAAGCCGAAATGAAAAACTATATGAACATACCGGAAGAAGTAATAATGTTCATAGCCCAGAATATACCGAGCAACATAAGAGAGCTGGAAGGCTCCTTGAACCGCATAGTGGCATGCTCCGATCTAAACCACGAGCCGATCAATATAGAAAACGCAAGCAGCTGGCTCAAGGATCTCATAAAAAATCATCCGTCCGGGACCGTTACGATAGGTCTTATACAGCAGCTGACGGCTGAAGCGTTCGGATTTACGGTAGAGGAACTGCTTTCCAAAAAGAGGACCGCGGACCTCGCGCTGGCAAGACAGGCTGCCATGTATGTCGCGCGCAACAAGACGAGCGAACCTCTGATCCAGATAGCATATGCATTCAACAAGAAGGATCACACTGTCGTCATCTATGCGTGCAACA
This sequence comes from Synergistes sp., assembly GCA_017537925.1. Taxonomy (GTDB): domain Bacteria; phylum Synergistota; class Synergistia; order Synergistales; family Synergistaceae; genus Synergistes. The sequence goes on from JAFYJW010000047.1 coordinate 26,458, forward strand.
AGATAGCGGAGATGATAAAAACAGATCTGCGCATCCGCTCCTTTGTAGATAACATTGTGAATAAGTTATAATTTTTTGCGTTTTTTTCGTCTGTTTTTATGTGGGCAGTTTTATTTTTCGTTTGAAGGGTCGCTTTTTTGTGTATAATGTGTATAACTTTGTGTAAATATTAATTATTTTTTCACACAGAAAATCGGCGTTCTGTTTGCTTTTTTTCGCTCTTTTTACATTTTCACACCGCCTACTACGGCGACTGCGGTTTTAATATAATAAAGTTGTCTAAAACAGGAGGGCAAAATTATTATGAAGCTTACCATCAACAAGAAACAATTTCTTGCAAGCTGGGGCCTTGCGGAAAGGAGCACTTCTGCGTCAGGGACGGTGAGCATTCTCTCGTCCGTTCTCATCAAAGCTTCTTTCGATTCCGTCATCATGCAGGCCACGGATATAAAGACTTCCGTCATATGCAGAGCATGCGGCGTTACGGTGATAGATCCCGGTGAGGCGGTATTTCCCGTCAAGATGGTCAGCGAGCTTTTCAAAAAGGCTCCGGGCGAGGAATTTGCGATAGACGTAAACGAAGGAAAGGTCACGCTTAAGTCGGGAAGGAGCAAATATAATTTCTCAAGCTATCCTGTAAGTGAATTTCCTCCTCTGCCCTCTTCCGAAAACGCTCAGACTTTCTGCGTAGTTACAGCCGCTGATCTTGCGAGATCCATCGAAGAGGGCACGCTTGCCGCTTCGTCGGGCGAAGAGTTCCCTCTTTACCTCTCGTCAGCCAATTTCCATATTTCTTCCGGAAAGCTCAATATAGTATCGACCGACACAAGAAGGCTGGCCGTATCATCTTCCGGCGTGAGCTCTTCTGCGGACAACGTGTCGGCGCTGCTTCCTATGAAGGGAGTAAAAGAGCTTCAGAGAGTGATATCGACGCTTCCTCCCGAATCTGAGATTAAAATTCTTTTTGATGAAGCACAGTTTTACTTTAAAACGGAAACAGTCGAGTTTGCTGTTCGCCGTGTAGAATCAAAATTCCCTCCGTATGAAAAGATATTGCCCACGTCAAGCACTCTCGACGCGGTAGTTGACAGAGCAGACCTTATTTCCGCCCTCGAAAGGGTAGACGTCATAGTCCGTGATTTCAACCGCATGGTAGTTATGGATGTGGCGCCGGGGTCCAATCTGATCCTTCAGGGGCGCGCTCCTGACTTCGGCAACGCAAAGGAAGAAATAGAGGCCAAGGCTGAAGGAGAAGGGCTCAGAATAGCGGTGAACTCCAAGTTTTTCCTTGAGGCGCTCAGAGTCATAAGGGATCCCGAAGTTAAGATATCCTTTAACGGAGCGTCGGGACATATGAGCGTAAAGCGCTGCGACGGGGAAGATTTCCTCTGCATGATAGCGCCTATAAACCTCTCTGCCGAAGAGCTTGCGATGTTCGACAGAGAATCAGAACAGTAGTATGGGATTTACGAGGGTAAGGTTCAATAATTTTAAGAATATAGAGCCCCGGGAGATGAAATGGTCCCCGGGGCTGAATTTGCTTACAGGCGGAAACGGAGCCGGCAAGACCAATATTCTTGAGGGAATAAGCATCATCTCCGGCTGGGGCACGCTTGAAAAGGGAGAAAAGACTTCCGATATCCCTACCTGGAACAGCGGCTCTTCTGAAGTGCAGCTCACAGGGGAGATCTCCTCCGGGGAAATAATAAAAGTAAAAATAGCTAAGAGGTTTTTTATAAAAGTCGACGATAAGACGGTAACGGCGTCCGAACTCAGATGGAAGACGCCGGTCCTTTCTTTTCTCTCCGAAGACGTTTCGATAGTCGAAGGATCTTCTTCAAGCCGCAGAAGGCTTTTGGATATGATGCTTGCTATCATTGTTCCGTCCTATGCTTTCCGCCTTTCGGAGTACAGGCGCGGGGTGCGTCAGAAAGCTCTCTTCCTCAAAAAAGGAATGCCGACGATGGTCGTCGACAGGGCGCTGCTTCCTCTTGCAGCCTGGCTGTGGAAGATGAGAGAAGAGGGAGTGAAGCTTCTTTCGGAAGAGCTGAAAGGTCTTTCGGATCTGACCCCGGCCAAAACAGAACTTTCCCTGAAAAGAGGCGGAGCCGGAATGCGCGCCGATCTTGAAGAAGATTACAGCGCAGCGGTTTTTTCTTACAGAGAAAGAGAGGCTGCTCTTAAATTTCCGATAGTCGGGCCTCACAGGGACGATATAATAATAACGGCGGACGGAAGACAGGCTTCGTCCTCCCTCAGCAGAGGGCTCAGAAGGCGCACGGCAGTCTCTCTTATGCTTGCCGCGGCAGACGGAGTCAGAAGAAAAACCGGGAAGAACGCTGTCCTTCTCCTTGATGAAGTTACGGCCGAACTTGATGAAAACGGCCGAAATATACTCTTTGATTCTCTGCTCTCCCGTGGGACACAGGTATTTGCAGCAACTGCGGAACCGTTCAAACTCGATATTCCGTGCGCGGTCCATACGGTAAAAGACGGAAGGATAACGGAGAGCATAAACAGCTGATACGGTCAGCGCCGAAATCAATATTTTTGTCCGGAAACGAAGGAATTCTGATGCAGATAAACGAAACTTACGACGTTATAGTCATAGGGGGAGGACACGCCGGATGCGAAGCGGCGCTCGCCGCTTCAAGAATGGGCGCAAAGACTCTTATGCTGTGCCTTTATCTCGACAGCATAGCCATGATGCCGTGCAATCCGTCCATAGGCGGCCCGGCAAAGGGGCATATAGTACGGGAGATAGACGCGCTCGGAGGAGAGTGCGCCGCAGCTGCCGACGCCTCGACAAGACATCTGCGCTGGCTCAACACGTCAAAAGGAGCGGCCGTAAGGACGCTGCGCGCACAGTGCAGTCCGCGCCGCTACAGCGATCACTACAGGACTGCTCTGCTTCTTCAGAAAAATCTCGATCTGCATCAGGCTCAGGTATCGTCCCTGATCGTTTCCGGAGGATGCGTTAAGGGCGTCAAAATAAAGACCGGACAGAGCTTCTTCGCAGAAAGCGTCGTCCTTGCGTCCGGAACCTACCTTGACGCTAAGATCCATATCGGACTTACCTCGCACAAATCGGGCCCGCTCGGCATGATATCGGTATCGGATCTCTCGGAAGACCTTGTAAATAACGGCATAGAAACAGGCAGGCTGCGCACAGATACGACGCCGAGGCTTCACTTTGACAGCATAGACTGGGACGCGCTTGACTGTCAGAAAAGCATAGAAGAGCCTCAGGCGTTTTCCCACTTCGGCGAGAAAAAAGTATATGACGAGATGATCTGCGGCCTCACCAGGACAAACGCGAAGACTCATGAAATAATACGCAGGTATTTTAATGAGTCGCCGCTGTATACCGGAAAGCTGGGTACTAAAGGGCCCAGATATTGCCCCTCGATAGACGATAAGATAATAAAGTTCCCCGAAAAGGATACTCATCCCATCTTTCTTGAACCGATAACCTCTGAGGGGAAGGAAGTGTATGTACAGAACTTCTCCACTTCGATGTGCCTGGAGGCTCAGTTTGAAAGCATAAGGACGATAAAGGGCTGCGAACATGCCCATATCCTGCGCCCCGGCTATGCTATCGAGTACGATTTCGTGCCGCCTACGCAGCTTTACCCGTGGCTTGAGACCAAAGCGGTAAAAAATCTCTTTCTTGCGGGCCAGATAAACGGGACTTCCGGATATGAGGAAGCAGCCGGCCAGGGGCTTGTGGCGGGGATAAACGCGGCTCTCCGCGTCAGGGGAGAGGAACCATTTACGCTGAGGCGCGACGAGTCCTATATAGGCGTGCTGATAGACGACCTTGTGACGAAAGGCACGGAAGAACCTTACAGAATGCTTACGAGCAGATGCGAGTACAGGCTGCTTCTCCGTCATGACAACGCGGCCGAGCGCCTCTGCAGAAAAGGATTTGAAGCAGGATTGCTTTCCGAAGAGAAATATGCCCGCTGTCTTGCCGCGGCAGAGACCGAGAAACAGGAAAAAGCAAGGCTCTCGGCATTTAAGATCTCCCCGTCGGACGAAGTAAACGGCAAACTGTCGGAAGCGGGTTCTTCACCTCTTGCGGAAACGATGTCCGCGGCAGATCTTCTGCGCCGTCCTGAGGTGGACTGGCGTTTCATCCGCGATATGACCGGTTCTGACGCGCCGGAAGAGACATTGGAAAAGATCGCGAACGAATTTAAATATGAGGGCTACATAGAAAGACAGCGGCGCCAGGTCGAAAAATTCCGCAGGATGGAACAGCTGAAGATACCGAAATATATAAATTACGGCGAGCTGACGGGGCTCTCCGCCGAGGGGCGAGGAAAACTAAAAGCTATATCTCCCTCCACGCTCGGACAGGCGTCGAGGATTCCCGGCGTGCCGCCGGCAGACATACAGCTTCTCTGGGTCGCGATAGAAAGAGGCAGGAATGTCTCACGGTAAAGCGGCCGCGGCTGCGGCGGAGATCATAAAAAAAGGCATGGAGGACGCTTCGGCTTCCGCGGAGAGCGAAAGCTGGAACCGCCTTGCGCTTGCATTAAAGCTTTCGGAGCTCTGCGACCGCTGGAAGGAATTCGCCGGCGGGCCGCTTTCGGCAAAGAGCCAGCCGGCCTCATGCGAATATATCGAAGACTATATCAAGATCACTATAAATGTCTCTGAAAGTTCGGTGCTTGCGGCAGCAAGATTCCGCAAAGCCGGCATCGAAAGGAAACTGAAACAATTCCTGAAAACAGAAAAACTTAAGACCGAGATGAAGATAGGGCCTGTTATCCCCGCATCCTCGGTATCCGCACCTGTTCCTCCATATCTCAGAAGGGCGCCGGTCCTGCTGGCAGAAGAAGATATAGAAAAAGAAAAAAAAGAATTCGAGGAAGCCGGCGTCTCGGATACTCTTGCCTGCGGCATGGCGCGGGTAAAGCTTTCAGCGGAAAAACTTGCAAAAAGGAAAAAAAGAGAATGAACTTTCTCTTATTTATAAAGGTTATATCGCAAAAATTCTTTTTCAAAAAAAGGCTGTTTGTGATATGATACTTAATATCGTGAAAGAGAAGCAAAAACTAAAAAACGGGAGGAATGTAAAATGAAAATAGGAGAAACCATAAAAGACGGAGACTTTAAAGCCGAGAAACATGTGCCGACGATAGAAGCGCCGGATAAGATAAAGGCCGGCGAAGAAGCTCTGGTCAAGGTGATGGTCGGAGCGGAGATTAAGCATCCCAACACCCCGCTGCATCACATAAGCTGGATACAGCTCTTCTTCAAGCCCGACAACGGTCTTGTCGCAGACGTGGCGAAATTCTGCTATGAGGCGCACAACGATACGATGAACCTTGAGAACCCGGGCTTCATCTCCGCGGAACCCGCAAGCTGCGTAAGAATCTTCCCGGCAAAGTCGGGTACCCTTATCGCCGTCAGCTACTGCAACCTTCACGGACTTTGGGAGAGCTCGAAGAGGATAGAAGTGGAAGCGTAAAACGCTTTTTTGCTCCTGCTGTCGTCCGAAGTATTGAACTTAAGTTTTTCCGTAAAAACTGATAAAGCGGCAGGCTTTCGTCAAAGCCCGCCGCTTTCTTTTTATAATAAAATAAAAGGGTCAAATCACTAATTATTTTTCATAAGCGGAAAGTGCTTTTATCTGATTTTTCCGTATCCGTGAAAATGTTATCCACAAGATTTTCGGCTAAAAAGCCCTCTGTTTTTTTCCTGATATCGCAAAAATGAGCTTCATTCACAATATATATTCACAAAATGTGGATAAATCCCCCGGTGATTCGGCGCAATTTTTGTGTCACTTTAAAAAATTAGCCTTATTGACTATGTTGAAATTTTCAGCTTATTAATTATGGTTTAAAAAGAAGCCGTGAGGCAAAAAACACGCTTCATGGCCATGTTTTTTTGCGCCTGCGTCTTTGCGGCGGCAGGCTTTTGCGCAGCGGAACACCGCAGCAGCGTTAAAAGCGGCCAGGCTTTGCATTTTGCAAAAATAACAACACAGACAGCGGCGCTTCAGCGGCACAGCAAAAACTGCCGGCACAGCAGCGAAGCGCAGCGGAAATTGTGAAAAAACGCGCGCCTCAGCGTCTTGCTATCGCGGCTCCTATCACCAGGACTTCTTCGCCGCTGTTTTCAATGCCGTGCGAACAGCCTTTGCGGCAGAGCATTATATCGCCCGCGCTTACGGCGATGCTTTCGTCTCCCTCGGTGTATACGCCGCAGCCTGACATTATAAAGTAGACCTCTTCGTTTTCCGCGTGCTTATGGAAACTGATGGATGTGCCAGGCTCAAGTTCCAGGCGCGTCGCCATCGTGAACGCTCCGTCCGTATCCGGGATGTTTACAGGGAAAGAAAGCGCTTTCCCTTTGCCGCTTCCTCCCAGTTTTTCTCTTTTGACGCCCTCGTTCTGGTTTTTTAAGATCATGGCGGTCTCTCCTTTGTCTGAAATGCTGTGCGTGCGTATCAATTATATCTGTTTTTTCTACCTGATTCTCAATTTTTGTTGAAAAAAAGAGTTATTTATATTTGACTAATACTAACTAAAAGAGATGACGACAGCGCGGCAGATTTTTTCTGCCGGAGAATATTTTCAGGGAATCGCTTTTATGATTATCTCCGCTGCTATCGCAAGCAGCGCTGCTCCGCCGAGGTATTCGGCCTTTTTGCCTAATCCGGCGCCTATTTTTTTGCCGGCGAGGCTTCCGGCGAATGAAAGTGAAAAGGTTATTATCCCGGCCAGGACCGCGAGCAGCAGCGCGGAGCCTCCGGTGATCTTAACGGAAAAACCCGCCGCGAGCGCGTCGAGTGATGTGGCGAAGGCAAGGATGACGACATTTCTGAAAGTGACGGACATGAGCGCTTTTTCATCATGCTCTTTCCCGCTGCCGGCTTCTCTTATCATATTAACTGCTATCCATATAATAAGGGCCGCCGCGGCCCAGGGGGCCCATCTGCCGAGCAGCGCGCCGGCGCGGTCGGCGGCCATCCCCCCCGCAAGCGGCATGAAAAGCTGGAAAAAGCCGAACGCGCCGCCTAAAGTCAGAGCGTCGCGCAGAGAAAGCTTTTCGTGACAGAGTCCTATGCATATCGAAACTGAAAAGGCGTCCATCGCAAGCGCCGCTGCGGCCGCGGCCTGCATTATGAGATAAGAGGCGGTCATGCCTGTGTCAGCCTTTTTTTGCCATGCGCCCGCGGTATAGCTCGCATGCCGTCACGAAGAGCGCAAGCACGAGCGGCCCCAGGAATATCCCGAGGAAGCCCCAGGCGAGCACTCCGCCGAAGAGGCCGATCGTGATGAGTACAGTGGGTATCTCGCAGCCGCCGCCTGCCGCGCGAATCAGAACGGGGCGCAGCATATTGTCTATCATTCCGACGATCGCGCATCCCCAGACGAACAGGATAGCCGCGTTTTTCAGATCTCCCGTCGCGGCAAGATATATCGCTCCGGGCACCCAGACGACGGCGGTCCCCACCGGGAACATGCCGAAAAAGAACATCAGCATCCCGAAGAGCGCCGGGTTGCTCAGCCCGACGAACCACCAGCCTATGCCGCCGACGAGTGCCTGAACCGCGACGGTCAGGATTATCCCGTAAACGATGGAGTTAAGGATGCAGCCGGTCCTGCTGAAAAAATATACGCTTTCTTCATCTGTGAGCGGCACGAGGCTTTTTATATGCGTCAGGATATTTTCACCGTCTCTTATAAAGAAGAAGGAAAGGATGAGCGCTATCAGAATATTCATCAGTAGCCCCGAACCGCCTCCGATCAGACGGGCCGAGAAGGAGCTCAGGAACTTTGCGGCCCATTGAGCGGCGTCCGCGACGGCTGCTTTTACGGAATCAGAATTGTTCAGAAAAGAGGTTATGCTGTCGGAGATATATGCCGGCAGCCATTTCGGAAGAGTTATTCCCCCGCCGTAAGCGTACTTTTGTATCTCTGTGAAAAGGGCCGAAGATCTGGCGCCGAGCCCTGCCGCCTCGGCTCCGAGCCCCGAAAGGGCGTAAAGCGCGGGCGCAAGGCATATCATGATGAAGGCGGCAAGCGTCAGGCATGACGAGATACCGGGAAATCTTTTTTTCAGCAGAACGCCGTTTATCTGCCTGTAAATAGGCGCCGAGATAAAAGAGATAAGCGCCGCCCAGAGGATCGGCGATATAATAGGAGACGCGGCTTTCCATGCAAGTATCGCGAAAAGCGCGAAGAAGAAAAAAAACTGAGTATTTTCTGCTGCAACTTTTTTCGGTTCGCCGCCGGAGCTCATTAATAAATGACCCTCTCAATGCTATAATAATATCTATAAGGTACAGAACATTATATCATCAACATATCAGGGAATGAGGTGAGGCCTTTGGGTGCACCGGCAGAGAAAATAGAGTTTCAGGAAGACCGTACGGCCGGTCTTTCTCCCGAGATGGTAACACCGGAAAATACTTCCGAAGCTGCGGTTTCTGACGATCCGGCGCTGTTTCAGAAGGCGATAAAGGTCATATCGGTGGGGGGCGGCGGAGGAAACGCGCTCAACCACATAATCTCGCGCGGCCTTGAAGGCGTCGATATGCTTGCAGTAAATACTGACGCACGTGCTCTTGATATGTCGCTCTGCGGCAAGAAGATAGTCCTTGGCGAAAAAGTCACGAAAGGCCTTGGCGCAGGCGCTCAGCCTGAAGTAGGCGCGCGTGCCGCGGCCGAATCGATAGAAGAAATACGCGCATCTCTCAAAGGCGCCGATATGGTCTACCTTGCCGCCGGAATGGGCGGAGGCACGGGAACCGGTGCGATTCCGGTAATAGCTCATGTGGCAAAGGAAATGGGGATCCTTACGGTTGCAGTCGTTACAAAGCCATTCTCGTTCGAAGGCCGCCGCCGCCGCCGCTGCGCCGAAGAAGGCATAGAAAAGCTTATGCCCGAAGTTGACGCGCTTATAGTAGTGCCGAACGACAGGCTTTTAGACATTTCCTCCAAAGAAACATCGATAATGGAATCCTTCTCCCTCGCGGACGAGATACTCAGGCAGGCCGTGCAGGGTGTCACGGATCTTGTGACGCGCGCCGGCTTTGTAAACGTTGACTTCGCCGACTTAAGAAGCGTTATGAAAAACGCCGGCCGCAGCGTTATGGGCATCGGCGCCGCAAGCGGCGAAGGCTGTGTCGTCAAGGCCGTCGAAAAAGCCCTCGAGAGTCCTCTTATGGAATGCTCTATGAAAGGCGCGAAAGGCGTGCTGCTCAATATAACCTACAAAAAAGAGCTTCCGCTCTTCGAGCTGCAGAGCGCTGCTTCGATAGTGGAGGACGTGATAGCCGAAGATTCAAACTTCGTATGGGGCTGCGGCTGCGACGCCGATATAGAAAACGACGTGGAAGTCACGGTCATCGCGGCCGGTTTTGAAGCGCTGCCGACGGAGCGCGAAGCTCGTACCGTCAAAGCGCCCGAGACGAAGACCGATACCCTTCCGGCAAGCCGGACGATAGAGACCAAACAGGTCATTGCTGCTGCGGATGACGCTATGCAGAAAGCGCCGGAACGTCCGGCGGCGGAAGTGACCGCCCCGGATCGCTCAGTCGTTACTCCGGCCTGGCTGCTTGAAGAAGATGAAAAAGAGAGCGAGCAGCCCGCCCCGGAGAACGCAAAGCCCACTGTGTTCGTAAACCGTTCCGCATACGACGTTTATGAAACGCCGACATTTATCCGGAGCAGGAATATACCTAAAGAATCAGAGGAATAACTCTCTTTCCCGAAAAAGATAAGATGGGACGCGCTTCGTTTAAAGGAGCGCGTCCCGTTTTGTATGACCGCGGAAGAAAAAGAAATCCAAAATAAAAGTTAATAAAAGTCAAACAACAATAACTCTTTTTATTCTCAAAAACCGTGCGCAGGCCCCGAGCCTGGCATAAATGATATAATGCTGAAGTCTGCAGGATACTGCAAAAAAACGGAGGAATGCCAAATGACAGCGAAAACAGACGCCGAATTCGATTACGAGATATGTTCGAGCAAAATAAGACCTATAGCGGAAGCGCTGATAAAAAAGTATGACGAGCTGCGCCATATCGACCCGGATAAAATATTATTCATAGTCAATCACAAGAGCGCCGGCAGCAAACGTCAGCTCACCCTCGCAAGGACCACGAGGATCCCGCCGAAGTGGACTGAGCTGCTTTACCAGCTGGGCGCCTGTTCTTACTTTTACATGATAGAGTTTTACGCAAAAACCACCGCTTCCATGGACGAAAGCCAGATGGTGGCCCTCGTTTACCGCGAGCTTCGCCGCATAGGCCCCGAAGGAGAGATACTTACGCCGGACGTTCACGACTGGTGGCAGATTCTGATGGGACTGGGGCGCAAGTGGTTCTATCCCGACAATACCTGTCCCAATCTGCTCGATGAGAATGTTGACTGGAAGAAGCTGATGGGCTCTTATTACGAAGAGATTCCCGCCGAAAAAGAGTGATTCCCACAAAATCGCCATAAAAACCGCAGATAAAAGACATATGCCGCGCATTTTAACCCCATATTGCTGCCGTATATTATCCGTGTCAGCGCAAAAAGACGCTTGATTTCGGAAAATGTATATCGTAAGCCCCGCTGAAAATGCGGCGCGATTCAGGAATACGGGGAGGCATAAATCATGAAAACAGCGAAAAAAGCCATTGTAGCGATAGTTATTTTAGCGATGACGGCAGGAAGCGCCGCAGCCGCGCCGCAGGGGCCGGGCGGCGGAAATCATGATCATCAGCCCGGAGGGACGTCGGGGATAACGCGTCCCGGCACGCCGGGAGGAATGCCACGCTCCCCCGGCGGCACAGGGAATATGCGTAAAGACGGCAATTTTCCACACGGAATGGGACAGCAGCCCGGCATGCACAGAAATGACGGTTTCGGACGCACTGACGGCAGAAACGACAGAACAGGTACGCCTCCGAGGCCGGACGACCGCCGCGGCCCTGGATACGGTCCGGGGTATGGTCCGGGTCATCAGAACGGCAGAAACGACAGAATGGGTCCGCCTCCGAGGCCGGATGACCGCCGCGGCAACTATGGATACGGGCCCGGATATGGCCCGGGTTATCAGAACGGCGGATACTACCAGCCGCCTGTAGTCTACGGCGGAGGCGTCCCGTACGCCGCAGCTCCCTATTACTATGACGGCTGGTACGGAAGGAACAGAGACAGCGATGATGCCGGCAAGATAATCCTCGGCGTGATAGGCGCTCTTGTTCTGGGCGGCCTCCTCTCGAATATGACGGCCAACAGCGCCAATTGCAATTGATATCGGTATAAAATTCGCCGGCGCCATATGACGCCGGCTTGCACATATAAATGCGTCAAAACCGGCCCGAAGCGCATAACGCCGCGGGCCGGTGATTTTGTTTCCATGTTATTCTCCCGCGCCGCGGGAGAAAGCCGTTTATCAGGAAGAGAGCTTTATCTGTTCGTATACGGGTTCCGCCTTGTCCGTAACGGTGACGGAGAATATCTCAAGCACCGGCATCCTGTGCCAGATCACTTCCCTGCCGTCGTCCAGCTCTATCTTTACGTCGCTTATTCCCAGTATATCGTTTCTGCCGATGTCCACCGAAGATGTGCCTCCTTCTTTTACCGGTTCCGAAATGCGGTTTTCCGACCATTTGTTCATGCCGGTCTGGGATATATACAGACCCGTTATGCCTGAGCCGCTTCTGTTTATTATCTCAAGCGGCGCGCCTCCGACGCAGTCGGCGGCGGTAAGGCGGCATGAGGATATCAATATCAGCGCGGCCGCCAAAAAGAGCGGCAAAACAGCTTTTTTCGTCAAACAGACTCCTCCTTTCGCAAAGAAAACGTCATCGCCTGTCGCGCACCAGCGGCGTGTCGTCCCATAATACCTCGGAAAGCAACTTTCTTGCTTCCATTTCGTCCAGAGGCGCTTTCAGCTGTTCTTTCATTGAGAACGGGACCTCAAGACGGGATATCACGTCAGCGCCGTATTCGACGTTTACGCGCTCCTCCGGGAAGCCCCATTTGCGCAGTGCGGAAGAGAGCGATTTTGAGTAGTCATAGCCGCAGCGCAGCTTAAGCGTGCAGCAGAATTCCTTTTCCGCGGCTCCCGCGGTCTCTATGGCAAGCTCCGCCGCTCTTTTATATGCGTCTATCAGTCCGCGCACGCCTAATTTTATTCCGCCGAAGTAGCGCGTCACGACGACGAGCGTGTTCGTCAGTTCATTCCGCTTTATCGCGCCAAGTATCGGACGCCCCGCGGTGCCGGCCGGCTCCCCTGCGTCGGAGCAGTGTTCAAGCGGCGTTTCTCCCGATCCTATCCTGTAGGCCCAGCAGTGATGATTGGCCTTCGGGTACAGCAGCGGAAATTTTTTGATCATATCCGCGGCTTCCGCGGCGGAAAGACATATGCGCACGGAGCCTATGAAACGGGATCGCTTTTCCGTGAATTCCGCGTCGCACTCTTTTGCCGGGGCGCGGAAAACGGTCAGGATATCGTCTTCCATATTGCGGTCAGGCGCGAATAAGTGGACTGCAGCGACTCGGATATGACTCTTGTTTCACCTGTCACCGGCATGAAGTTCGTGTCCCCGTTCCAGCGCGGGACGATATGTATGTGCAGGTGCTGATCTATGCCCGCTCCCGCCGTCCTGCCCAGATTGACTCCGATGTTGAAGCCGTGAGGCTGCATGAGCGTGTTGAGCGCCTTTATCGATTTCTGCACAAGCGCGAAAGCTTCCGCGAGCTCTTCCGCGGTAAGGGACGTGAAATCGGACGTGTGTCTGTAAGGCACCACCATCAGGTGACCGGGATTATAGGGGTAAGCGTTCATTATTACAAAACAGCTTTTGCCCCGTTCGATAATAAGCCTCTTTTCGTCTTCGGAAAGTTTGGGGAAGACGCAGAAGATACAGCCGTCCGGGGTCTTATCTTCGGATTCCGAATTGGAAAGTATGTACTGCATGCGCCACGGGGCGAAGATCTTTTCCATTGCGAATCATCCTTCTGTCCGGCACAGATTATGAACAGCCTGCGGCAGGCCGCTTCTTTATAATTATAGCTTTTCGCGGGAAGTATGGTATAAAATAAATAATGCAGCAGCAAAGCAAATTTATACGGTTGGGGGAATTCTCATGAAGTTGCGGAGAAAGTTGATTGTTTTGGCGATCTTTGCGTTTGCTGCGCTGTGCGCAGCGCAGAGCGCCTTCGCGGAGACCGCGCATATGAGGCGCATCAGGCTGTCTACGGATCTGATCAACAAAATGGCGGTACAGTCGGACGCAGACTCGCTTGCCGACGTCATCAAATCAGGCAAGGGCGTGGCGATCTTCCCCGCCGTTACCAAAGCCGGGCTCGGAATCGGCGGGCAGACAGGAGAAGGATTGGTCTTTCTGCGCAACGGCAAAGGCGGATGGACCGGCCCTGCTTATATGGGGATCTCCGGGGCGTCGATAGGCCTCCAGATCGGAGTGCAGTCCGTTGGACTGGTGCTGGTCATTACCAATGAAGACGGGCTTCGCGCGTTTACCGGCGGAAACAGCTTCAAGCTCGGGGCGGACGTAGCTGTTGCGGCGGGCCCTGTCGGGCGTGACGCATCGGCTGCGACGGACGGGCGCGCCAGGGCTTCCATCTACAGCTATTCGATGTCAAAGGGCCTCTTTGCGGGGCTTTCTGTCGAGGGAAGCGTGATAAACCAGAACCGTGACGCGAACAAAGCTTACTGGGGACGCGATATGTCTGCGGCCAACGCTTTGAACAAGCCGGCAACGGACAGCCGCGTGGCTCCTCTTATAAAAGCCCTGAATAACCTTGTAAAGAAAGCGAAATAGCTTAAGCCTGGGTGTAAGCTGTGCCGGGATACCCACACGGAAACCCCGGCACACAGGACACGGACAAAATAAAGGAGACGGCTTTAAAGATGCCGCCTCCTTTACAGTTTTACGCTGCAGAAACAGCTGTTACAGCTCTGACGTGCAGTGCGGGCAGCGCGTGGCCCGGTCGTCCACCTCGCCGAAGCAGTGCGGGCAAAGGCGCGGTTCCTTTGCCGGAGCTTCCGGCTTCTTCGGCGTCATGCGGTTGATCGCCTTTATGATGAGGAAAATGGCCCATGCCTGAATCAGGAAATTGATAATGTTGTTGATAAAGGAGCCGTATGCTATTACCGGGATGTTGTTGGCCTGTGCATCTGCAAGCGTGGCGACAGGCTTGTCCCCCAAATTTATGAACAGATTGGAAAAGTCCGTCCCTCCGAGCAGATAGCCTATCGGCGGCATCAAAACGTCGGTGACCAGGGAAGCGACGATCTTTCCGAAAGCGCCGCCTATGATAACGCCTACCGCCATATCCATTACATTGCCGCGCATCGCGAAATCCTTGAATTCCTTAAGCACGCTCATTGTACGATACCTCCTGAAAATATAACAACTTGATAATAAATCCGATTAATATATTAGCACACTTTCGGCTGAAACCGCCGGAAAAGAAGCGCTATTCATGCCTGTCATGCGGAAGTCCGTGCGGTATGCACACGGCAGAAAACGCGCTTCCTGTCTTACGGCATTGACGCACTCCCGCGAAAGCCGGGCCCGTACGGATAGTGTGTTATTCTGTTTTTTCAGCTTTATGGCCGTGGCGGCTGCAGCCTCCGCCCTCTGTCATCATTTCGAAAACCGGCAGGTAAACAGACAGAAGAGCCTCCGCGTTTTCACGGCAGCCGCGTCCGGAGATGTTCTGCATCGCGCATTCGCCGCCGCAGAGAGGCGCCGCCGCGGATATCTCTTCGAACGAACGCGCGCCGTTCATCACTGCCGCCAGCACCATATTCTTGGTCGTCCCGGTCACTGAGCAGACAGGGGCGTCAGGTTTTGCGTCGCGCCACAGGCTTTTTAGATCTATCATCGTGAGACCATTCCTTTCCATTGTCTTTGTCCGCGTAAATTATAGCCCATTTATGCGCCTAAATATCCGCGGTGCGGGAGAGTATCGGAATCTCCGAGATCGGTACAAAGCCGCAGTTCAGATAAAAGGGCAGCCCTTCCTTTGTCGCAAGCAGGACCAGCGGCTTCCCTTTATCGCTGACTGCGGCCGTCACGCCGTCCATAAGCGCGGAGGCATGCCCGCGCCTTCTTTCTTCCGGCAGCGTGGCAAAATAATACAGGCCGACAGCGTTTTTGCTTTCGTGCAGAAGCGCGGTCGCAATATATTTTCCGCCGATCTCAAGCGCAAACGCGGAATTTTCGCGGCATGAAACAAGATACGCGCCAAACCTTTCGTAATCATTTACGCCTGCGGACCCCTCTCCCCCGAAAGCGCGCCAGACAGCATTGCCCCAGCGGGCGCCGCAGCAACCGGGCACGCTGACGACCCCGCAAGGCGCTTTTTCGGCCGCTTTTTCTTTTAAAGGAAGGTACATGGAAGTATATGTTTCCCTGTGCAGGATCTCATTTGCGTAAAGCAGCTCCGTGACCGCGCCCGGAGTCTCCGGCATAACGGGGGCTATAAAATCGGCGTGCCTCCCGCTGAAAAAAGAAAGAGCGACGGCGGCTTCTTCCGCGGAAGCTCTTTCGGTAAAAATAGCGTAATTTTCTCCGGCGTACGGAAGGCCGCTTGAAGCGGCTATCGAAGGAGGCGAAAAACGGACGGCTCCCCCGCCCGGGGCTCCAGAGAGCATTGCCGCGAAAGAAAAAAAGTTTTCTGAAAAGAGCCGTGATATATCCATAAAACACACCCCGAAGCTGCGGCACATATACGGCCGCCCTCATGCATTTATAATTTATTATAGCGTACACACCGGCAGTATCCGGCCGGAAAAAGGCGCGAAGCGGAGGGCAATACGGTATGCGTGAAAAGAAGAATAAAAAACTTACGGGCGGGGAAGGCTTTACTCTTTCGCAGGAAGCGCCGCTGTCGGCGTCTCTTGCTTCTCTTTCGGGACTGAGCGTCGGAGAAAGCGCTGAGAAAAATGCGAAAAAAACAGATCTTTCCGGTAAAGGTGAAAAAAGCGGCGCGGCAGGCCATGTTCGCCAAAATGCGGACGGAGAGCTGAAGATATCCAAAATAGCGCTTCGCCGCGAACGGGCCGGCCGCGGCGGAAAGACCGTGACTATTGTCATCTTTCCAAAGGACTACGGCGGAGACGTCGTTTCTCTTGCAAGAGACCTGCGCAAAAGCCTCGGTTGCGGTTCGTCGATGGAAGAGGGCAATATAGTGCTGCAGGGCGATCTTGTGGAGCGCGCGGCGGAGTGGTTTGCCAAAAAAGGCGTCAAAAACGTCTCAAAAAGCGGAAAATAAGAGTAATTCTGTACTGACTAATACTGATTATTATACTTCAGCATTTCGATCGAAGGACGGACTCCCCTCCCCCGCTTTGCCGAGCGTGAGAGAAAAACGCAACGCCCGGGACGGCAATCCTGCGCCCCGGTACGCGGCATGCATGACGGGAAAAGGCTGTAAGCGCTTCCGGCTTCTGTCCTTTTGCCGACAACGGCATATCTTGACAATGCCAAAAAGCGCCGTTAAAATTTAAACTGCTTAAAAATCTTTACCGGAGGAGGCTTTGCACTGTGATTTACTCATATCCGCTGTTTGTTATGATGATGTGCGCGACCGGCAGAGCCTCTTTGGAACAGTAGACGAAAATTTCGTGAATCTGTACCAACGGGCTCTGCTTTTTCGCAGGGTCCGTTTTTTTTATGATATTTTTGGGGAGGAGATACCTGTGATAAATAAAAGCTGCGGCTTTATGACGAAGGCCCTGCATTCCGGCTGGGAGTGCGACCCCGCGACAGGCGCTTCCGGCCTGCCGATATACGCCACGTCGGCATACCAGTTCAAAGACAGCGCGCAGGCGGCTGCGCTCTTTAACCTCGAAGAGGACGGCTTTATCTATTCGCGTCTTGCAAATCCGACAGTCAAGGCATTTGAAGACACGCTGAACTCGCTGGAAGGCGGCGCGGGCGCGATCGCCCTTGCTTCCGGACAGGCGGCATTTGCCCACCTAATAGCGGCGCTTTGCTCGGCAGGCAGCAACCTTGTCATCTCGCGCAAGGTCTACGGCGGGACGCTTACGCTGATGCAGAATATATTCTCACGCTTCGGAGTCGAGGCGATACTTGTCGACAGCGACCATCCCTGCCAGGTCGAGCAGGCGATAAACGACGATACCCGCGGGGTGATAACCGAGATCATCGGGAACCCGATGATGAACGTCGCACCCCTTGAGGCGCTGGCAAGGGCGTCGCACCGTCACGGCGTGCCTCTCATAATAGACAACACCTTTGCCACCCCGGCTCTCTGCCGCCCGATCGAATGGGGCGCGGACGCCGTCGTATATTCAACGACAAAATATATTTCCGGAAACGGAAACCTTATAGGCGGCGCGTTGGTGGACGGAGGAAACTTCAACTGGAGCGAATACCCGGAAAAATATCCCGGCCTTGCGCTTCCGGACCCTTCATATCACGATATCGTCTTCGCGGAGAAATACGGACGCGCGGCTCTTGCCGCAAAGCTGCACTGCTCTGTGCTGCGCGATATGGGTGGCTGCCCGTCGGCTTTCGACGCCTATCTTCTCTGCCTGTCGCTCTTCACTCTCGGGCTCAGGATGAAGCGACACAGCGAAAACGGGCTTGCGGTGGCGAAATTCTTAGAGAAGCATCCTCAGGTGGAATGGGTCAGCTATCCGGGGCTTGAAAGCCATCCGCAGAACGATATGGCGAAAGTCTACTTGAAAGACGGCTGCGGAGGGATGATGGCGTTCGGCGTCAAAGGCGGCGTCGAAGCCGGGCGCAAACTTGTGGATTCCCTTTCCCTTATAGGACATATGGCGAACCTCGGACAGACGCGCACGCTGATAATTCACCCGGCAAGCACGACGCACGGCCAGCTCACTGCCGAACAGCGCGCAAAGGCCGGTCTTTCCGACGGGCTTCTGCGCCTTTCGGTGGGCCTTGAAGACGCGGATGACATAATCGCAGACCTCGAGCAGGCGCTTTCCGCGGCCGGAAAATAAGATCGGGTGCCGGGTATGAAAGAGGAGCTATCTTCCGTAATACTGAAAGACATAACGCTTCCCTCCGGCGCGCATTTTGACACGCTGACGCAGGCTTACGCCAAATACGGGGAGATCTCGGCGGACGGCGGCAATGTCATCCTCGTGTGCCACGCGCTGACCGGGAGCCACAGGCTTGCGGGCGAAAAAATAGAAGGGCTTCCTGAGCCGTGGTGGGAACCGATAGTCGGCGACGGGCACGCGGTTGACACACACAAATACTGCGTCATCTGCTTCAACAACCTGGCGAGCCCCTACGGCAGCACTTCCCCGCTTTCGGTAAACCCCGCGGACGGCCGCCGCTGGGCGATGAGATTCCCGATCCTTTCGCCGCGCGACACTGCATATGCGCAGAGGGCGGCGCTTACCGCGATGGGCATAAAAACGCTGTATGCGGTCATAGGCGGCTCTCTTGGCGGCATGATAGCGCTTGAGCACGCTGTATCTTTCCCCGAAACAACGCCGCGCTGCGCTCTTATCGCAGCGCCGGACCGCCTCTACCCGCAGGCGATAGCCTTCAACTCGGTGCAGCGTCAGAGCATAATGGGAGACCCGGAATGGAAGAACGGCGATTACGAAGGCGCGGGTCCGGCAAACGGGCTTGCGGCCGCCAGGATGCTCGCGATGATAACGTACAGAAGCGAACAGTCCTTCACGAACCGCTATATGCGCGAAGTAGCGCGCGGCACGACAAGCGACTGGAGCGGCGAATTCCAGGTTGAAAGCTACCTGCACCACCACGGCGAAGCGATAGTAAAGCGTTTCGACGCGAACTGCTATCTGTACCTCACCCGTATGATGGATCTGCACGATATAGGCGCAGGGCGCGGCGGGCTTGACGCCGCATGGAAGAATTTCAGCGGCGGCAGGCTTTTGGGGCTTGGCATTTCGAGCGACATGCTCTTCCCGAACTGGCAGGTCGAAGAAGCCGTGCGGGCGGCCGCCAAAAACGGCGTCTGCGCCTATTACGAAGAGCTTGAGAGCGATAACGGACATGACTCCTTCCTGATCGACTTCGACCAGGTGGATGACTACCTGCGCACCTTCCTGCAGTGACCGCCGCCGCTTTTTAAAGACGACAGACCGCAGCAGCGACACATCCTGTCTATAAGATCTGCTATATTGGTGTAAAAAACGGAGGGCCATATGGATACGTATGAATTGAAGGGCGATAAAATATGCCGGGTTCTGCAGATCTATTCAAAACTGATGGAGGGCTATACGGTAAATAAGGCCGAAGAAGCCCAAAAATACGGCGTGAACGAGAGAAGCATACAGCGGGATATCGATGATATCAGAAATTATCTTGACAACGATGTGGAACGGACGGGAATCATAAACACGGTCGTCTATGACCGCGCGAGCAGGGGATACAGGCTCGAGACCCTCTACCAGACACGCCTTAAAAACAGCGAAGTGCTGGCGGTGTGCAAAATACTGCTGGACAGCAGGGCCTTCCTGAAGTCGGAAATGAAAGGGATGCTTGACAGACTGATTGCCTGCTGCGTGCCGAAGAGCAATCAGAAGCTTGTCAGAAGTCTGATAAACAATGAACTCTTTCATTATGTCGAACTGAGACATAAGTCGCATTTTTTGGAAAAAATGTGGGACATCGGTCTTGCGATAAAAGAATCGCGTTACATAGAGATAAAGTATCAGAGAGTGAAAGATAAGAAGCTGGTCGCCAGAAGGGTCAAACCCGCGGCGATCATGTTCTCGGAATACTACTTCTACCTTGCCGCTTTTATCGATGATGAAGAGGTAAAGAAAGGCTTTGACGTCATCGGAGATTCTTTCCCGACGATCTATCGCATCGACAGGATAAAGAAATATGAGATATCGGATGAAAGATTCGCCATACCGTACAGCAGCAGATTTGAAGAGGGAGAGTTCCGTAAAAGAATACAGTTCATGTATGGCGGCAAGCTGCAGAAAGTCCTTTTTAAATTCTACGGCGCGGATCTGGATTCCATACTTGACCGACTGCCGACCGCGGTCGTTCTGGATGAGAATGACGGAGTATATACGATTCGCGCGGAGGTCTTCGGAAAAGGCATTGAAATGTGGCTTAGAAGCCAAGGGGATCTGGTTGAAGTCATATGATCCCTCTTATAACGTTTGGCCGGGGGTAATGCAAGAGGCTCTCCCCTCCTGTTAAAGTGTTTATGTAAACAGCTTTTTCTGCGATATCTATTTTGCCCGGCAGCCCTGAGAATCATCTGCTCCGCAGCCGGACAGTTTTTTTTGCCGGCCATGCGCTTCCGCGGAAGCGGAACAATCAGGCGCTTCCTGGATAATATCCAGAAGCATCGCGAAAATGCCCAGTAAATTGCTTATAAAAACAGCCGATGAAGAACGGCAGCGGCCGCGGCACAAAATACGCAAAGCTTTGATACTGTTTACGTAAGGCAGGCATATAACGCAGCTTTGACATATGACCGAAGCGCACCTCGGCGTTATAGCTGAAATACCGCAAAGAAGGGAAAGGATGACTTTCTCTTCTTTTTTTGTCATTTTTTGAGAATGACAATATCTGTCTATCTCACACACTATGATGAATACATGATACCTATAACAGAGGTTTTATGTAATGGCAGAAAGTGACAATGAAGCGGCAGGGATGAAGACCGGCAAGGCTGAGTCCCCCGCCGGGAAGAGCGAAGAAAAACAGGCAAAAGAGCGAAAAAGCGTATACACGCTTCTCGAAGAGTTGATAGCGGCTTCCGATCTTAGCCTTGCCGAGAAGAATGAACGTTTGTCGCGCCTGGTCCGGATACGTGGGGAAAAAGCCGATATCATGCTGGTCGAAGCCACGGGGAACGGAAAAAGTCCCACGGCGAACGCCCTGTTTGATATGGGTGCCGCCAGGGTCGGCGCGGAGTCCGAAACCGACTCCGTAACAAGTTACGTTCTGGATAATCTGACTGTATGGGTCATTTCGGGCCCGGGATGCGGAGCAAAAAGCGGCGAAGAATACGACACCATGCTCGTAAAGAAGCTCAGCGAAACAGACGAAAACGGGAATCCGCTGATCGATCTGGTGCTTGTCGTCTTGGACGTCACGTCAGAAGACCCTGGGGCTTCCCTTGATCTGATCAACAAAGTCCTTATCCCCTGCCTGGGCGAAGGCAGGCACGGCCGGATCCTGATAGGACTGAATCATGCCGATATGGCGATGAAGGGAAAACACTGGGACGCCGAAAAGAACGAGCCGGACGAAGTGCTCCGGGCATATCTGAAAAGGAAAGCGGAAACCGCGGAGAAAAGAATCCGTGAAACGACAGGGCTTACGGTAAAACCGGTATATTACAGCGCCGGTTACAGGGAGGAGGGCGGAGAGCGGCGCAGGCCGTACAACCTTACGAAACTTCTTTACCGCATAATGAAGTCGATACCGAAAGAAAAAAGGCTTGCGTTGGCAGACAACATCAATCCGGATAATGATATGTGGCTGCATGACGATAAAGAAGAGAACTACAGAGAAGAAGTCAAAATGGATTTTTTGTTGCCGTTGGCTGCTATATTGGAGAAAGAGCCGGGCCTGCGGTGACCGTGCGGGCAGGCAGAAGAACCCGACCGCATGAGATTCGGGCCTTTTCTCCGTCACCTGCCGAAGAGTTCTCTCAGAAAATCCGCGAGCAGCTTCTTCTGCCGTTCGTTCAAACCGGATATGATCTCCGCAAGCTCATCGTCCGTTTTGTCATGCTCTTCGCAGACGCTGAAAAACCGCGCCAGCGAAATGCCGAGGGCGCTGCAGACGAGCTCCAGATTATTCACCGAGATCCCCTTTTCGCCGAGCTCAACGTTTCGCAGGAAACTTTGGGAGATACCGCATAAATTGGCGAGCCTGTTGGTTGTGAGGCCCCGTTCGGTGCGTAGCTGTGTAATGCGTTTGCCTATATCCATAAGTATGACTCCGATGCTTTTTTCATAACCATAGTGATAATAACTCGAATTGTTTACATATAAAGATATAAATGTTATATATATAAAAATAATTCTTATTAATACTGCACAGGAAGAAGGTAGGAACAGGATGAGCAATATTAATGAAGACAGGCAAGAAAAAATATATATAGAAGTTTTGGGAGAGCGGAGAATACTTTCTTCAGGGCTTGTTTTTTATAACGAATACAGAAAAAAGTATGCGCAAATGGCAGAAGAGGCCGTGTGTAAATTTAAGGTGTATTTTGACGAATATTCTTCACTTGGTAATTTGGTAAATAATGCCAGCAAAGATATGTGGAAATGTGTCTATCCTGCAATCGAAGAAAGTGTAAGGCTGTTAATTCAAGAAGGTATTTTCGATATTGACGGTACCAAGTTTTATAAAGATAACGAACGAAAGTTAGGTTACTGGAAAACAGCATATGACAAAGTCAAAGCAAAACACGACGCGATAGATGAAAGGGAAGCCGAATTAGACCGCTATAGAGTGGAAAGGCGCGAGAATAGAGATAGAGCCGTCGGAATGGGTTTTGGCGTCGGGGGGTACGTCGAAGCGCAAATGAAAGCAGGCGCGATAAATATGGCTACCGGTGCCGGGCATATGGCGGTTAATGCCGTAGGGAAAGTTTTTTCAAGTATGGCTGCAAGCAACGATAAGAATGAAATTTTTCATGACCCCGGCACGAAAAAAATGTTGCTCAGCGGCGTGTATTGGTCTGTGTTTGAATGCTGCGGAGTGCTGCTTTCCTACCTTGATAGATACGATAAGGATGATGAGGGTGCGTGGAGAGAGTATAAACAGTGCGTTGATTCTCAAGAAAAAACACTCCGAATCATAAATAATGTGCAAAAAATCGAAGACGTCAGCCGGCGTAAAAATGCGCTGGTCGATGCATTATTGGAGTATCCCTATCATGATGAGTGGTATAAATATGTATTAGCGACTTTCGGAGACAGCGACGGCTCCTTGGAAAAAACAGCCGATTTCTTTGGTATCAGTGTAATTCATGACGAAAAAGCAAGTCTGATGTGTAATTTCATTGATCATCTGGATATAGATATAAGCTCTGAAGAAGCGGCACTGAAAACAAAAAACGCAATAGAAGGGTATCGGGATAAAATCAAATATGGCGGCGACCTGAGTGAAATTGAAAAGTTTGTTGAAATCGAGAAAGCGCTGGCGGAATTCAGAATAGCGCCGATTTTGAGCAAAGTCAACTATGATGATACGGCTTCGATAGAAGCAGCTATTAAATCTATCTCAGCCTATATAAAAGTGGTGGCTGACCCGCATAACGATAAATTGAGAGATGCATGGAAAAGCTTAAGATTTAAACAGGAAGGCGTGAAGCTCAAATCAATAATCGAATCTGTGAATTATGACGACATAGATTCCCTTGCAGAAAAAGGGGAAAATATGTGCGCATCCATCGATAAGCTTAGAAACGATTTCTTTAAATCAATAGAAAACATAGGAAGCAGGCTTTGCCTTTTTGATGACGGTACAGCAGAGAACTACGCTGCCGGACTAAAAGAAGGTTGGGATTCCCTTGAGAGCCATATTGAAAGCAAGAAAATTGTTGAATTAATAAAAGGGGCAAACGATTTATCATCAATTGAGCTGGCAAAAAAGAAAGTATCTGTTTTCCCGCGAAAAACGGCCGGCTCTTATATTGGAAACCTGCACAAAGAGTGGAAGCGAGTAAGGTTAGAGCAAGAAAGCGCAAAGATTCAGACCCTGATCGACAGTATCGATTATAACGATTTGGAGTCAATATCAGATTCTAAAAAAATCTTTGCAGAATCCATTAAAAACACAAATGACGCATTCCTCGCATCCATCGAAGATATTGGAAATATCTTAACCCTTCGTGACGCCGAAGAAACTAGAAATTTTAAAAGAGATCTCTGCAACAAATGGAATGAAACAAAAAATGAGCTTGAACGCAAAAAAATAGAGGAAATTATCTCGCATGTGGATGAAAGAGACGTGTCTTCTTTGGAGAATACGCAAAAGGCCATACTGCCTTTCTCTGACGAAGCTGCCAGGGAATACAGGGAAAAACTTCAGGGCATAACCAATGCTTTGAAGTTCGAGGGTGAACATAAAAAAGCGATAAAGACTGCCATTATCATGACAAGGCTGTCGATTGCACTATTACTGCTTATAATTATCGGAAGCTATTGCTTTACTATATCCACAAATGAAAGTATTTTCCCCAAAAAAGGCCAGATATTCAGCGTCCCCCTTATCGTTCAGGGACACGAACTTGTTGAAGCCCCGAAATATATCGACGGTGTAAAAAACGGATTGTGTGTATTTGGCAGATCTTTCGGCGATACTGTGGTCGTGGCGTTTCAGAACTATATCGACGGGTTTGACGGAGGCTGGATATGGAAAATCTGCTGGGCTACGATCGGGTTGGTGTGGGTGATACTAAAGCAGCTGGTAGCTGTGATTCCAAGGTATTTCATAAGTGTCTTCACGTTACTTTTCCAGAAGGCAAAAATAGGATATTACCCGGGTTTCATATTTGCTTCAGCACTGCCTTTCATTCTTCTCAGCATGTTATCGATGATAGGCAGAAAATGTGAAATACAAAATGAAAAAACACTGAAGAGAGCGGTTCAAACAGTTAAGCGACTGCCGCGCATAATTATCTTCCTCTTGGTTTTTGCCGCTCTTTCCGCACTTTTTATGTTTGTTCTTGAAAATAACTCGCTGTTTTCTGCAAAGACGTCTCAGACAACAAGCGTTGAGAATGAAGTAAAGGATTCGGGCGCTGCGGCAACAGTAACAAATGGTGAAAGTGATAATGTCGGCCATCAGCCGGACAAAGAAGAATCCTCAGGGTCTTCGCAGGCAGCAGGCATTGAAAGTGAGGTAAAGGATTCGAACACCGAGGCATCAGGGTCCGCAAATAACGAAAGTGATAATGTCGGCAGCCAGCAGGACAAAGAAGAAGTCACCGAGTCTTCGCAGGCAGCGAGCGTTGAAAATGAAGATAAGGAATCGGGTTCCGCGGCAACAGGGGCTGCAGATAGCGAATATGATGCTGACAATTGGCCCGGCGAAGAAGAAACCTCCGGGTCATCGCAGGCAGCAGGCGTTGAGAATGAAGTGAAGGATTCGGGCGCTGCGGCAACAGTGACAAATGACGAAAGTGATAATGCCGGCAGCCAGCCGGTCAAAGAAGAAATCTCTTCCGGAAAACAGGAAGACGTGGTGCCGGGGAGAATCGTCGGCACTAACGTCAGGCTTCGCAACGAACCCTCGCTCCAGGGCTATCAAAAGGCTCTGCTTTCCAACGTAGACGTGACCGTGTTCAAAAACAAAAAAACGGAGCGTGACGGACACACATGGTACTACGTCGAGACTGAGAAAGGCAGCGGCTGGGTTTCCGGACAGTTCCTCTCATTTTGAGTCAGACATCGGGCCTGCGGTATCGATTTTGCCAGGCGGTTCGGAGAATCAACTGCCCCGGAGCTGCGGCGGTTGTTTTGGGGTTCACTTCTTAGTTTTTACAGCCCGTTCCGCCATCCATTTTTATATTTATTCTTGATAAGGTTTTTTAAAGAGTTCCGCTGAAGATTTGAAGACTTATCAGAGAGGATGAATGATGATGAAAAACTTAAAAAGCTACGTTGCTGCTGCATTCTTTATAATAATGTCTATTACCGGCATAGCCGGTGCCGCCGAGCTTTACGACACAAAAAACGGCAAGACGCCGATTTACAGCGCACCGGACGTTAATAGTACTGTATGCGGCACCGCCGGCACTGGCGCTCCGCTTATCAACATAGGCGGCCCCGAAATCAAAAAAGCCGGGCGCAGCTACGTCTACATCCTGACGAAAGACGGCAAAAACGGCTGGGCTGAGATGTCTGCACTTAAAAACGGCAGAAGCATAAAGGGTGGGGATCTCGCCGAATACGTCAACAACAGGTTCGGCTATGCGATAAAGATTCCCAGAAGCTTCAAATCATCCGGGGCAGCCGGCAACAACGACGGCCGCACTTTCACGCGCGGCGCGGTAGAAATAATCGTGTATGGCTCCTATTATATGATGACATTTGACTGGAGCCTTAAGGACAAGGCTATGGAAACACAGAAGGACTTCAGCGCCACCGACGTTTGCGTGATAACCGACAGTTGGTATCTGCTGCGCGGCAAACGCGGTGGGAAGACCGTCTGGGAGAAGTGCTATTACATTGAAGACGGCGAACATGACATAACAGTGCAGATCAGCTATCCCTCAGACAGGGAGAAAGAGAACAGGGCGATCGCCGGAATGGTATTGGCTACCCTCAGGGGCCTTTAACACGGCAAATATATTGAGGAGGTAAAAAATATGGCAGACGACAAAGTTAACGGAAGCAATATGCCAAATATGCCAAAGAATGGGAAAGCTATAGCTCTGTTAGTTGTTGCTTTCATCGTGTCGGCGGCTTGCAGTATAAAACTGTACAATGATGGCTATACCGGAGTGTTTGGAGTAATTCTCCTAAGTATTTTAGGCACAGCCGGAGCCGCCGCCGGCGGATGGCTCGGAAATCTTTTCTGTAAGGCATTTCGCCCTGATTATGTCTTGACTTCTGGAGTTGGAGGCATGGTAAAGGCGAAGCTATTCTGGTTCTGCGGACCGCAGCTGATTGGCTTTTTTCTCGGAATGTTCCTTTGTATGGGCATGGTGGACAAGTTCGTCAAAAAACATCCCTCGCCGGAAGAACAGCATCCGCCGGTAGCTATGTCACAGACGTACGATAACAGTTCTTATACGGATACGAACAAAAATTCTTCGCAGGCAGCAAAAGCTGAAAACGAAGATGAGGCCTCTGGTATGTCTGAGACAGAATTCGCAGATGATAGTTGGCCCGGAGAAGAAGCAACCTCTTCCAGGGAAGAAGCAGACGTGGTGCGTGGAAGAGTCATCGGTACCAACGTCAGACTTCGCAGCGAACCTTCGCTTGACGGCAAACAACTGGCGCTGCTTTCCAATGTAGACGTAACAGTGTTCAAAAACAAAAGAGTACAGCGTGATGGACACGTATGGTATTACGTCGATACCGGAAAAGGAAGTGGCTGGATGTCTGGACAATTCCTCGCATGTGAGTGAGACGCCAGGCCTGTGGTGTCGTTTTAGTCCGGCAGTCCGGGGAATCGGCCGCTTCGGCAGCCGCGGCGGCCGATTATTATATAAAACCATATCTGAAGGCATGACAACGGCGGGCGGGGCTTCACGTCCGCAGCTGTCTTTGCGCCTCAGCTGCTTACGAGATCAGCACCATGAGCGCTTCGGCGTTAGAGCTTAAATGCGGCCTTTTTCTGGTCACTATTTGAGAATGACACTTTCTGTCTATATCACACACTATGATTAAAACAACGATATCGATAAGAGCGGTTTTTATCGAACATTTCAAAGGAGGATCATGTTATGGCAGAAAGTGAAAACGAAGCGGCAGTGGTGGAAATAGAGACCGACATGGACGAGGATCTTGCTGAAGATAACGAAGAAATTGCCTGGAATGACGAAGAAAAGCAGGGTGAAGAGAGAAAAAGCATATACGTGCTTCTCGAAGAGTCAATAATGGCTTCGGATTTAGATCTGGGCGAGAAGAATAAACGTTTGTCGCGCCTGATTCGGATACGGGAAAAGAAAGTGAACATCATGCTGGCCGGAGCGACGGGGAGCGGAAAAAGTTCCACGGTGAACGCCCTGTTTAATATGGACGTTGCCGAAGTCGGCGTCGGCGTGGATCCGGAAACAGACTCTATAACAAGTTACGTTCTGGATAATCTGACTATCTGGGATACTCCCGGACTTGGGGACGGAGCAAAAAGCGACGAAAAATACAACACTATGCTCGTAAAGAAGCTCAGCGAGACAGATGAAAACGGAGATCCGCTGATAGATATGGTGCTCGTTGTTTTGGACGCGTCGTCAAAAGACCTTGGGACTTCCTTTGATCTGATCAACAAAGTCCTTATCCCCTGCCTTGGCGAAGATAAGCACGGGCGGATACTGATAGGGTTAAATCAGGCCGATATGGCGATGAAGGGAAAACACTGGGACTTCGAAAAGAACGAGCCGGATGAAGTGCTCCTGGAATACCTGAAAAAGAAAGCGGAATCCGTGGAGAAAAGAATCTATGAAACGACAGGGCTTACGATAAAACCGGTATATTACTGCGCCGGTTATAAAGAGGAAGGCGGAGAACAGTGCAAGCCGTATAACCTTACGAAACTTTTTTACTACATAATAAAGTCGATACCGAAAGAAAAAAGGCTTGCGCTGGCAGACAACATCAATCCTGACAATGATATGTGGCTGCATGATGATAAAGAGGCGGATTATAAGGAAGAAGTAAAAAGAGGATTTTTCGATACCATTAGTGATTTCATTGGAGAAGGAGCTGAGGCATGCGGTGATTTCGGCGAAGAAATACTTGGCCTGCCCGGAAGGATAGCAGGCGCTCTGATTGGCGCCGCGATAGGCGCGGTAGTAGGATTTTTTGAAGGTATATTCGGATAAGGTGTAATAACTCATTTAAGCTAAGCGCGGGCCTTTCGCAGCAAAAAATGATGCCCTGCAGACGGCTGAAACCGAAGAAACGCAGTGAGGATCCTTCTGTTGAAAGGCCCGAAAAGTTGAAAAACTAAAAACCGAATATAACTTCGGGTATCTTGATACAGGCACCTTAATTTGACGCAGTGTACTGCTATCATAAAAAGATAGATTAGCAAGACAGAAAAAAGAGAATCTGTGCCGTTATGCGTATAAAAGCATAAAGGATTTTTTGCGGCAGCATGGTCGGAATATCGCGGCGATCCAGACTGCAGCCCGTTGGCAATGTCGGCGAAAGCATTTATGAACTTTACAAAACTAAAATGGGGAACGAAAAAGAGTGACAAAAGAAGAATTAAAAAAGATAGAAGCAGAGGCGGAAAAAATTAGAAAAATCGTCGGTAAGTCTCCGCCGCCGGACCCGCTCCCGCCCACGGAGGTTGAATCGCGCCGGGGAAATCTGAATAAGAGTATGAAAAAATTTGGAAAGCTTTACAGAGCTAAAATGTTGAGTGATAAAAAATGAAGAAAAGCCTCTCGAATCGAAGTTAATGCCGATTCCGGGAGGCTTTGCTCTTGCCAATGGGTTTATACGTTTTTATACTTAGAGGGTACGAACATTATCGCAAATTATTTTAAGTGAACTGTCAACAAGTGTTACATCATAAATTATGAGGGGGTATAAGAATGTTTTTGCATCAATTGAGCAACGATAATAAAATCAGATTCTGGGATCTTGCCAACCATATGATGCGCACCGATGGAAAGGTAACCAAAGAAGAAGAGAACATGCTTGACCAGTACAAGCAGGAAATGCAGATGGACTTCGATTATAACGGAGCTGTCAATATTGACGAAACTATATCTGCGTTGGCAAAGGAAGACAAATTTACAAAGAGATGTATTTATTTTGAACTTTTTGGTCTTGCTTATGCCGATGCGAAATATGATATGACCGAACGGGCTGAAATGGAGAAAATGCAAAGACTTTTCGGCATCACCGATGAAGAGTCAAAAGAAATAGAAGAGTATGCGGAGCAAAGCATAAATTTATATGAAAAGCTAATGGAGATATATGCTAATTTAACTAAGCTATTATTATAAACAAAAAAATAATATTGTAACAGGAGCAATGCAAATGGATATCGGGGAACTCAGAAGACGCAGGCTCGAAAACAGGCAAACTTATGACGCCGCTTTAAGAAACCTTGAAAAAATCAGGGATGAGACAGCTCGTGTTATCGATGTAACATCTAATGCTAAAAAGATACTTAATGAAATAGACGCAGAGTTTGAGAGTCAGACGGGCTTGAACTCAACAGATATGGCTTTTCTGTTCTTTGCAACCGCCTTGCAATGTGTAAGACAGTACTGGCTGTCAAATGACAGATATCGTTTTAAGAGCGACCAGGCATCCAGTAAATTCATAAAAAAATACGCTCCGGTATCACTGACTGGCCCCGTACCATACGATGCCTTCAAGAAAGCAGATGGTTGGCAGGATAGTTCCGGAATATCCGGCATTAATCACAGATATACCACACTGGGGCATGACCCGCTTTTGGGCTGGGTTTTCGGTACAGCAAATATTCTTACAGAGACAGTGACCAAAAAAAACATATTATTGGAAAGCTATGACGCAAAACTCCTCGGCGGCGAATATAGAATTGCCGGTAACACAAATATCGGGACAATATTTAACGGATGTTATCATATTGTTATTTGAGAGTGTGAAAGTTTTTCTGTAAAAGAGGGAAAAGCAGTTCCTTAAAGGTCTCCTGTGGTATACACTAAAACACAGGAGGCCTTTTAAAATGGCAAAGAGAGAGAAGAAACCCGTTCACAAAGTAGTAATGACAGAAGG
>JAFYJW010000048.1 GCA_017537925.1 Synergistes sp.
AACGGATTCCGTCCGGCCGATGATTACTCAAGATCCGCCCTTATAGCAAAAGGGTATATGGCAGGGTAGGCGTACCCCGCTAAAAACCGGTGCTCTGCGGGGATGACGCGGTTCTTTTGCCCCGCAGAGCCCTCTGCAGTTTTTTTATAAGGTAACTTTTCAGCTTCTCTTCTGAAGTTCTCTTACAGCCTCGACTGTCATGTCAATTTCTTCCGCGGTATTGAAGCAGCCCGGCGACAGACGCAGCGCTCCCTGCGGGAACGTCCCGAGGGTTCTGTGCGCGAGAGGGGAGCAGTGGAGCCCCGGACGGCTTTCTATGCCGAATACGTCTGAAAGGTTGCGCGCCAGGATGCCGTTGTCTTTCCCGTCTATGTTGAAGGAGTAGACGGGCAGCCGCGGCCCTTCGCCCCGCACCGCGCCTGCGATATGCAGGCCGTCTATGCGCAGCAGTCCTTCTTCGAGGCGTTCTCCTAATTTTCTCTCCGTTTCGGCTATCGCAGCCGGCGTTTTATCCTTCAGATATTCAAAAGCGGCGTTTAGTCCGGCCAGCCCCGGCAGGTTTGGGGTACCTGCCTCAAATTTGTCAGGCATTAAACCGGGCTGTGTTTCTTCGTGCGACAGGCTGCCGGTACCTCCGACGGCAAGCGGCGAGCATTTTTCAGCGAAATCCGGCTTCCAGACTATACCTCCCGTTCCCTGCGGTCCCATGAGCCCCTTGTGTCCGGTAAAACAGAGCGCTGAAAGTCCCAGATCTTTCGCGTTTATGTCGATTATGCCGGCGGTCTGGGCGCAGTCGACAACGAGAGGGACCACGCGTTTCGCGCATATAAGCGCCGCTTCTTCTATCGGCTGCAGCGAACCGCTGACATTGCTGCAGTGTGTCATGACCACCATGTCGGCGTGTTCTTTAAGAGCCTCGTCAAGGGTTTTTGGGGAGAGGAAGCCCTTTGCAGAGCAGCGCATTATCTCCACACGGACTCCGCCTGTCTCAAGCTCGCGCAGCGGGCGGATCACGGAATTGTGTTCCACGGAGGTGGTAAGCACGCGCATTCCTCTTTTCAGATAGCCCTTAAGAACTATGTTGAGCGAATGCGTTACGTTCTGAGTGAATGTCACATACTGCGGGGCCGCGTCTTCATAGCCGCCAAACATTTCCGCTGCCTGCTCACGCACCGCAAAAAGCAGGCCGAGGCTTTTCAGATCCCGCTCAGACGCCGAACCGCGCGAAGCATTTGCCCCGTCCTGCGTCATAAATCTGTAAACAGCGTCAGCTACCGCCGGCGGTTTTGGCCATGTGGTAGCTGCGTTGTTCAGGTATATATGCTTCATATCAGCCGAGAACTACAGGTTTTTCAGCTCCGAATACGGCCTCGGATATCTCGAACATATTCGATATGGCGCCAACTGCAACGCGCTCGGTTATGCCAAAATGCTTTGCGCAGGTGCCGCATACGAGTATTTTCACGCCTCTTGCTTCAAGTTCTTTCAGCGTTTCGCATACGGAATGTTCGGGAAGGGACATCTTTACGCCTTCGTTCATCAGCGCGATCGCCGAAGGCAGGACGTCTGCTTTGGGCAGCGTGCCGATGTAAGCTTTCATAAGCGCTTCTCCGAGTCCGTCGGAGTCGGCGCCTATCTTGTCTGTTTTAAAGAGTATAGAAAGCGCCGCCTTCTTTTCGGGTTTTTCGCAGGCGCCGCTTTTTACGCCGCGGATATTTATGCCGGACGCATCGTCAGTGCGCGTGGCGGCGTACCCTCTGCTTTCCAGGAAACGGGCAACGTTTCCGGCAGCCGTCTCATTGTCCACAAGAACAAGAATCTCGGCCGCGCCTTTGTCGGCTTCTTCCTTCGTGAGCAGGACCGGCTTCGGGCATTCAAGTTTTCTTGCGTCGATTTTCGTCATTGCATATCACTCCTCATAAAATTGTGCCGCAGAATGGAAGCCGTTTCCGGCAGCATCCCGCGGCAAATATATTTTGTTATTGTGAGAGCAGTGTTTATTCGCTGCTTCCGTTTTTCAGGTATTCGATGAATTTCTCGACCAGATCCGGATCAAGCCTGCTTCCCGCCATGGAGCGCAGAGATTTTTCCACGCTCTGTGCATCCGGCAGGACACGCCCCGGCCATGGTCTGGTAAGTTCGTTCCATTCGTCTGCCACCGCGCATATCCTTGCGGAGAGAGGTATCTCACTGCCGGATATCTTCTGAGGGAAGCCGGTGCCGTCCCAGTTTTCGTTACAGCAGTATGCCGTCTGTGCCGCGGGACGGAGCAGAGCGACTTTCGTCATGAAATCCTTTGTGAAGATCGGGTACTTTTTATATTTGCGGTCTTCTTCATCGGAGAGCTCCGTCTTTTTTGTGCGAATCGAAAGCGGCAGAGCCAGCATCCCGGTCTTTGCAAACAGAGAGCCCAGATATATATGATTGAGCTCTTCGGCATCCTTTCCCAGGTATGCCGCGAAAGCGCGGGCTTCGCGGGCTCCGCGAAGTATGGCTGAGCGCGACGTTCTGTCGTCTTCGCGCCAGAGCGCAGTCGCCATGTCCTCAAGCGTTTCGGTGCAGATGCGTCTGCCCGCTTCAGAAAAACGCTTGTAGACCGACAGTTCGATACCGTTGTTTTTGTTCCGTTCTTCACGATTGAACGAGGAGAAAGCAATGGAGTCGTTTACCGTCCGCTGCAGTTCCGTGATCTCGTCATGCTTTGAGTCGACCGTTATTCCGTGAGCGTCCTCCCTGTTGCCTGTCGCTGCCTCTATCTCAGCTCCGAGTTTTCTGATGCGGTTCGTTATCTGTTTTTTCATGAAAAGACCGAAGAGCAGTATGAGGAGCAGGGCCGCTGCTGCAAGCGCAAGGAAGAGCTTCTGAAGGCGGCGCTCGGCCCCCCGCACGTCGGTGTTGGGGGAGATGCCCGATATCCAGAACGCTGGGTCTCCTGCATAGTCGCGTATCAGTGTGCTGCCTTTTATGTAGGAACTGTCCCGCTCGTCAGAGAAACGATAATTCGGAGGATCCTGCTCCTTTTCTCTTTCTGTTACGGGTTCAACTGTGAAGTTGAAATTAACATTGTTGGATATATTTTGGATCTTCTTTGCGGAAAGAGGCATCGTAGCGATAAGAGCGCCTGCGCTTGCCCCCTCTTTATTGGAGCGGCGTATGTGCTTTACCGCAAAGAGGATAGGTTCGTCATCTCTCATGACTATACCGCTCATCCCATCTTCCGGCAGTTCGCGCAGCAGTGCGGCTCCGTTGCTCTCAGAGATCGCTTTAATTTCACTTTCCGGAGATGACTCGTCGTCGGGCGCGCTGTAATCGCGTGCAAATACTACCTTTGCATCGTTGTCAATAAAAATGAGTGAAGATACGCCAAGTTCCGTTAAGACTGCCCTGTTGAGATATGTTTCGGGATAATCCGGATTTGCACCCATCATGAAATCCCACGTTTTGTCGGAGTATGCCCAGTTGCCTGCTATCGCGCTCAGCATGCGGACCTCGCCTCTCAGAGTCATATGCGTGCGGGAAAGGTTTCTTTCCATACGCTCCCTGTCGGCAAGATGTGCGGATGAGATCAGAGACCTTGTAAAAAGTATGTCAAGCAGCAGGAGCACTGACAGCAATATCAACCCCAGCCAGATCTGCGACTTGTTTTTGAGGGTCATGGAAATACCTCCGAGCTGAGAAATTTCATGTCATTACCTGATTTGCCGTATATTATATCAGAAAATAGATAAAAACCGCAGAGTATACCGTAAAAAAGATGCTGCAGATGATGCTGTAACGTATTATGCAATATGATAAAATATTCAAAACGTTTTGGCCAGACACAGCTGTGTGCGGCTGTTTACGCGGGAAAACGGTTTATTCGTGCGGAAGACGCATCTTTTTCACCTTAAAGAGGAATTCCCTGCCGCTATTTTAGTTTTAAGGAGGTCTGCAATTGGCTGAACTGTATGTCTACCCTTTGGTGCTGTATAAAGAAAAGATTTCTGACGGATATATCTGGATAGGGAATTTCCCGGGGCTCAACGGCTGCTGGGCGGAAGACAGGTCGCGTGATAAAGTGCTTGCGTCAGCTCCGTTCGTGCTGCACGAATATGCGTCAGCCTGCCGGGAGCTCGGATGGCCGCTGCCTGAGGCCCCCTCGCTTAAGGAGCTGGAAGACTCCGGAGTGGGAGAAGTTTTTGTTATAAAAGAAGCAGAAGTTTCGTAACAGAGCAGGGGATCATTGCTGGTGTCTGAAAAAAAAGCATTCTGAAATTTGTAATACCTTCACTTCTTGGAATAGTGATATTTCTTGTTCCCTTTTCACTGCACGGAGAGGTCAACACGCTGATAGGACACTCAAAAGAGCTGCTGCTCAACTTAGTCTCGGAGCGGCGCCCTCTTGTTGTTGCCGCAGTTTCTTTCTCTGCGGCGTTTTTAACGATAATATCAAAATTCTTTGCCCCGAAATGGGGCCTTGAAGGAAACAGTTTTTTCAGAAGTCTTAACTGCGGCCCCCTGTGGTTTGCCGCGCGTATATGTTCGCTGCCGATCGCTGTTGCAGTGCTCGTCGGCGCCGATTTCGGCACAGACCCCGGAGCATTTTTATCCCTCTTTGTCGCAAAAGCTCACTTTATAGTCAATTTCGTTGCTGCCAGGCTTGTCGTTCTGGCGCTGGTTCTGGGGTTGTGGGCGCCGCTTATACTGAACTTCGGACTTGTACAGTTTTTAGCCGTCTTTACAAGCCCCGTTATGCGTCCGATATTTGTTGTGCCGGGGCGTGCCGCGCTTGATTGTATTTCATCACTGCTTGGCAGCAGTTCCATGGCTGTCGTCTTTACATCGAAAATGTATAACGCGGGATACTACACCGACAGGGAAGCAGCGGCCATAGTCTGCTGCTTTTCGCTCGCGAGCATTTATGATATATATGCGCTTGCGGATCTCTTCGATATGGGGCATGCGGTGCCGCAGATACTGTTCATCGTTTATGTTTGTACATTTATTCTGGCAACTGTGCTGCCGCGGATATGGCCGCTTGTTTATATACCTGATACTTATTACCGGGGGCTTAATAACTATCATATACATGGCGCGGATCAGCGTCACAAATATTCGATGTTCAGGTGGGCAGTGCTGCGCGGCATGAGCTGTGCGCGCGGGATGAACGCAAAGACCTATCTGACCGACAGCGCCATTATAATAAGCAGGCTTCTGCTGGGTACCGTCCCGCTTATGATCACATTCGGGACTCTGTTTATAATAATCGCTGAAGCGACAAATATAGTTAATATACTGTCAGTGCCTGCGGCCTCCCTGCTGAAAATGTTTGGCGCTCCGGAGGCTAAACTGATCGCGTCAACCACGGCATTCTCATTTTTCGACCAGTTTATAGCCGCTGTCAAAGGGAAAATGCTTTTCTCGGAACAGGCCAGATTTATCAGTGTATGCTTCTCAGTGATCGGGCTGATAAACCTTACAGAGGTCGGGCTGCATATCTGGCATTCCAACATACCGCTGCGCTTCTGGCAGATGACTGTCGTCTATCTGATCAGGCTTCTCATCTCTATGGTTATAGTCCTTCCTTATGCGTACGCGGCCTTCCCGCTGCATTGATAAAAAAGCGCAGAAACTTTATCCCGGTATTATTTTCGCCGATTCGGCGCAGACGCGCTCAGCCTTTTTTTATTTCGGCCCGCCGCCCCTGAGTTATGCGGAGCAGTTCATCCGGCGAGACCGGAAAGAATGCATGGTCGGTCCCGGCCGCGGCCCATACCGTTCCGTATCTGAAAAGATCTTCGTCTATCAGCGTGACGGGCTGCTCGGGGTATCCCACGGGCGGCACGCCGCCGGGGCGGAATCCGGACCATTCCTCGCATATCTCTTTGCCTGCGAATGAAACGTGCGAGGCGCCGAGCAGCTTTTTGATCTTTTTCGTGTCTACCATATTTACGCCGGACATAAGAGCAAGTGCGAAGCTTTTGCCGTGGTTTACCGACAGCAGGATGCTTTTCAGAATTTCCTCCTCAGGCGCGCCGACAGCTGCCGAAGCGTCTGATACTGTGAATATCGTAGCTTCGGTGATCTTTATCTGAGAGCTGCAGCCGCAGCCTTCCAGAAATTTCTTTACGTTTCCGACAGGGTCGAATCCCTCAGCCTGCATTTGTATCAGCTCCTGAATTTATTTTTCCGCCGAAGACTTTTTCGCGCTGACCGAGAGCCGTCCCCATGAGGGGAAGATCGGGAAAGATGAAAGATCTTCCTGCTTCCTGTCGGCATCAGTTGCCGTATAGATCGAGTAATTCCTGATCACGGCGCGGACATAGACGCGCGTCTCGCGGTATGGTATATTTTCTATCCACTCCATCAGGCCGCCGGAGCCGCGTTTCCAGCGCGAAACCGCAGCCCCTCCGGCGTTGTAGGCGGCAAGCGCCATCGGCAGACAGCCTTTGAATTTTCTGTTCAGTCTTGCGAAATGAGAGGCTCCCAATACAATATTGTGCGCCGGGTCCTGCAGCGACAGACCGGAAGCCCTGATTCTCGACTCGGCTTCCCTTGCGGTAAAAGGCATGAGCTGCATAAGTCCTACTGCGCCGCTTTTGCTGACGGCACATTCATTGA
Source organism: Synergistes sp. (assembly GCA_017537925.1). Taxonomy (GTDB): domain Bacteria; phylum Synergistota; class Synergistia; order Synergistales; family Synergistaceae; genus Synergistes. Next base: position 6,601 of record JAFYJW010000048.1, read on the forward strand.
AGCTGCTTTCCTGACGGACTATAGCCATCAGCATGTTTTTTGAAACACCGGTCTTTGCCGAAGCGGCTGATATCTCCTTTTCCCAGCGCCGCCGGTAATTCGCACTGCGGCATGCGGATGCCGCAGCCTGGGAAAGGAAAGGATATCTGCCGTCGCCGGCAAGCGCTATAGTGTAAAAATCAAGAGGGAAACGGCTTGCCATAAGCGACGCGGCAGTCTCGGCTTCTTTTTTGCGCCCCATGTTCTCAAGAGCGCGTATCTTCCAGTAGTATATACGCGGCGCCCCAGGGTCAAAAGGCGCGAAAAAGCGTCCTGCGGACCATTCTTTAAGCGCAAGCGCAGAATCTCCGGCTTCCCATGCTCTCCAGCCCTTCTCCCACTTCTCCGCGCAGTTATGCCTGAAGCCATACAGAAAGGCCGCCGAACATACAAGAATCGCACATATTAAAAGCACGCAGACAGGGCCGTGGAAGAGTATCTTTCCTCTGTGCTTGCGGGGAACGATGTTTTGCGCTATTTTATTCAGACATATCCTGACCCCGGAGGGGATTGCGTGCATATATACTGTACTCCTGTCCTAAAAATAAGAACACAGCTTATAAGTATGCTGCCATAATGCCATGAAGTCAAGTTCAGTAAACGAATATGCCGAAGCGTTTGCCGCTGCTGCCCATCAGGCTGTCGTAAAGGAAGCTATGACGACCCCGAAGCCGGGGCTCGTGGATGCGGAAGGCTGCGGCTGTCATGACGATATGGACTGTTCGACATTTCTTAAAAGCGCCTGCGCGATAGCCCCGTTCTGGAAAGAACAGGCAGGTACAGGACTGCGGCTTGTCCCGCCTGCAGAAGCGCTTCCTCTTCTGAAAAAAACCGGAGTTGAAGCAGAGCGCGCTATGTTCAGTTCCACCTGCGGCATAAATACGCATAAAGGACTTATTTATCTGATGTCGCTGCTGCTTTACGGCGCCGGATTTGTTAAGGCTTCCGGCGGCAGCG
>JAFYJW010000007.1 GCA_017537925.1 Synergistes sp.
GATCCTGGACGACGCGGAGGCCGGAGACAACGTAGGCATCCTTCTTCGCGGCGTAGGCAAGGAAGACGTCGAGCGCGGTCAGGTCCTGGCGAAGCCGGGAAGCATCCATCCGCATACGCACTTCAAGGGCGAGGTCTACGTCCTGAAGAAGGAAGAGGGCGGCCGCCATACGCCGTTCTTCAGCGGATACAAGCCGCAGTTCTACTTCCGCACGACAGACATCACGGGAGAGATCAAGCTTGCGGAAGGCGTGGAAATGGTCATGCCGGGAGACAACAGCACATTTGAAGTAACGCTCATCGCGCCGATAGCGATGCAGGAAGGTCTGCGCTTCGCAGTCCGCGAAGGCGGCCGCACCGTCGGAGCCGGCGTCGTTACCCAGATCATAGAGTAGCCCCAGGAGGGGAATATTTTGGCAAAGAAGATTCGTATAAAACTTAAGGCGTTTGACCATCGCGTGCTTGACGCTTCCGCTACACAGATAGCCGATACGGCTCAGCGTACAGGGGCTAAAGTGTCGGGGCCGGTGCCGCTTCCGACAGAGGTCAACCGCTACTGCGTCCTTACATCACCGCATGTGGACAAGGATGCCCGCGACCAGTACGAGATAAGGACGCACAAGCGTCTGATAGATATAATCGACCCGACTCAGAAGACGATGGAGGCTCTTATGGAGCTCAATCTGCCTTCAGGAGTCGATATACAGATAAAACTGTAAGGGTCATAAACAGAAAAAGGAGTGAAACGTAATGAGTATGGGGATTCTGGGCCGTAAGGTAGGGATGACCCAGGTCTTCGACGAAAACGGCAAAGCGGTTCCCGTGACAGTTATTGAAGCGGGGCCGTGCACGATCGTTGAAATCCGGACACCTGAAAAGAACAGCTACAGCGCAGTTCAGCTCGGTCTCGGAGAAGTAAAGCCCGCAAAGGTCACAAAGCCGATGAAGGGTTACTTCGAAAAGAAAGAGCTTGCACCCAGGCGCTGGCTGAGGGAGTTCCGCGTGGATGACACGTCGGGCTACCAGGTGGGACAGGAGATCACCGTTTCTCTGTTCCAGAATGGCGAAATCGTTGACGTCACAGGCGTCAGCAAAGGTAAGGGATATGCGGGCGTACTGAAGCGCCACGGCTTCGGCGGCACACCGGCGAGCCACGGACATTCGGTAACGCACCGTCACCCCGGTTCAATCGGATGCAGCAGCTATCCCGGCCGCGTAATGAAGGGCCGGAGAATGGCGGGTCACATGGGCAGCGAACGCGTTACGACGAAGAACCTTAAGGTCTTCGGCATCGACGAGGAGAACAACCTGATACTTATAGCAGGACCTGTTCCCGGCGCGAAAGACGGCCTTGTGATGATTCGCAAGACAGCGCAGTAGGGAGGCAGAAGACGATGCCTGTAGTAAAAGAAGTGAATTTTAAAGGCGAGGTCATCGGTGACGTCACTCTTTCCGATGCCGTCTTCGGAGCCCCGGTCCACGTGCCGGCCATGCACCAGGTCGTGGTCGCGCATCTGGCTAACTGCCGTGTTGGCACCCACAACACTAAAGACCGCGGAGACGTCCGCGGCGGCGGTAAAAAGCCCTGGAGACAGAAGCACACGGGACATGCCCGTGCAGGGAGTTCGCGCTCGCCCCTGTGGGTCGGCGGCGGAGTGGCGCATGGGCCGCATCCTCGTGATTATCATCAGAAGGTCAACAAGAAAGTTCGCCGTCTTGCGATGCGCAGCGCACTTACGCTGAAGGCGCAGGCGGAGAACATGATAGTTGTCGAGAATTTTGGCATAGACGCTCCGAAGACAAAGGCCATGGTCGCATTCCTCGAAGCTGTGCAGAACGGCAAGAAGCCTCTCCTCGTCCTGCACGAGACGAATATGGCCGTGGTAAGATCCGCCGCGAACATTCCCGGCGCATATGTACAGCATGTCGACAGCGTCAATGTCTACGACCTTCTTAATCATGATCAGCTGATCGCAACTCCGGAAGCGATTAAAAAGCTCGAGGAGGTATTCGGCTAATGAACGCTATTTCGTATGATATAATCGTGCGCCCCATTATCACGGAGAAAACGAGCCGTAAGATGGAACTGGGGCAGTATACATTTGAAGTGCTTCCGAAGGCCAACAAGATAGAAATACGCAAAGCGGTCGAAGAAGTTTTCAAAGTCAAGGTCGTCAGGGTAAATACGATCCAGGTCCGTTCCAAACCGAAGCGGATGGGTGCCTTTTTGGGTCGTTCACGTTCCTGGAAGAAAGCGATCGTAACCCTCGCAAAGGGAGAAAAGATAGCTTTCTTTGAGGGCGCAAGCGCCTAGGCAGAAAGGGGAAGTATCTGATGGGAATCAAAAAATACCGTCCCACTACTCCCAGCCGCCGTCAGATGGCGACGCCGGATTTTTCCGAAGTCACTAAGGCGAAGCCGGAACGCAGTCTGGTAGTATCGCTCTCACAGTCAGCGGGACGCAACAACAACGGCCGCATCACCTCGAGACATCGCGGCGGGCGCGGCAGAATCAAATACCGCATTATCGATTTCAAACGCGATAAGGCAGGAGTGCCGGGCAAAGTCGCGGCGATCGAGTACGATCCCAACCGTTCGGCGCGTATAGCCCTTATATCGTATAAGGACGGCGAGAAGAGATATATTCTCGCTCCTATCGGACTCGGCGTAGGCGACACGATAGTCTCCGGCGAAGGTTCAGACATTCGCCCCGGCAACGCTCTGAAACTCAGAGATATCCCTGTCGGTACGGTGATCCACAATATAGAACTCGAACCGGGACGCGGCGGAGTTATCGTCCGCGCAGCCGGCGCTGCGGCGCAGCTTATGGCAAAAGAGGGAAAGTATGCCTATGTTCGTATGCCTTCCGGCGAACTTCGCCTCGTTCTTCTTGAATGCATGGCGACAGTCGGACAGGTCGGCAATGAAGAGCACGAGAACGTGATCTCAGGCAAAGCGGGAAGAACGCGCTGGCTCGGTATACGTCCGCATGTCCGCGGTATGATACAGAACCCTGTCGACCACCCGATGGGCGGCGGCGAAGGAAAGAGCAAGTCGCACAAGCATCCCGTTTCGCCGTGGGGTACTCCGGCAAAGGGTTACCGTACACGCAAGCGTAAGCCGTCGGATAAGTTCATCGTCCGCCGCCGCAAGAAGTAGCCCAGGGTTGTAGGAGGTAAATAATTATGTCTCGTTCACTTAAGAAAGGACCCTACGTAGATAAGAAGCTCCTGCGCAGGATTGAGGATATGAACGAATCGGGCAAAAAAACAGTTCTGAAGAGCTGGTCGCGCGCCTGCTCTATCACGCCTGAAATGGTTGGACATACGATCGCGGTCCATAACGGCCGCATCCACGTGCCTGTCTATATCAGCGACAACATGATCGGACACAAGCTCGGGGAATTCGCTCCCACCCGTAAGTTCGGCGGTCACGCCGGGCAGGAACGTTCCACTAAAGTAAAGGCTGCGAAGTAGGGGGACATCGGGATGGAAGTCAAAGCATCTGCAAAAAACCTGCGGGTCTCCGCAAACAAAGTACGCAGAGTACTGGTGCTCGTTCGCGGCAAGAATGCCTCGGACGCGCTGACTATTCTTAAGCATACCCCGAACAAGCCCGCGCGCTTCGCAGAAAAGGTGCTGAAGAGCGCGGTGGCAAACGCGGAGCATAACCACGGGCTGGATATGGACAAGCTCGTCGTAAAGACCGCTGTCGCCGATCAGGGAGCCTATATGAAGCGTTTCCGCCCTGTCGCACAGGGGCGCGCGCATGCGTTCAGACACCACACGTGCCATATAACTATGGTCGTGTGTGAGAAGTAAGGAGGGGTTGGACTGTGGGTCAGAAGGTTCACCCGGTAGGTTATAGACTTGGCGTTATCTACGATTGGGAATCCCGCTGGTATGCCGACGGTAAGAAATACGCTAAAAATCTTCACAAAGACCTTGAGCTCAGGGCCTGGATCAAAAACCGCTGGAAAGAAGCGGGCGTGAGCCGCGTGGAGATCGAGCGCATCGGAGACGTTATGCGTTTCACGGTTTGGACCGCACGGCCTGGTGTCGTGATCGGCAAGCAGGGAGCCGAGATACAGGCTGTTCGTGAGGAACTCCAGGCTATGACCGGCAACCGGGTCATGATTAACATCCAGGAAATGAAAAATCCTGACATTGAGGCTCAGGTCGTAGCGGAAGGCGTCGCTTCATCTCTGGAGCGCAGGGTAAGTTTCCGCCGCGCAATGAAACAGTCGATATTCCGCGCTATGAAATCCGGCGCGAAGGGCATCAAGATCCAGTGCAGCGGACGCCTCGGAGGCGCCGAAATAGCCCGCACCGAATGGTATCTTGAAGGACAGCTTCCGCTTTCCACGCTCAGAGCCGATATCAATTACGGATTTTCAGAAGCCCGTACGATCTACGGAGTGATCGGCATCAAGGTATGGATCTATAAAGGAGAAGTCATGGAGCAGCGGCCGCTTGAGACCGAGCCCGTGACTAAGGAAAGGGGGTAGTCAGGTATGCTTGCTCCAAAAAGAGTTAAATACCGCAAACCTCATTTGACTGCCCTTCGCGGCTACAGCAAGGGAGCCACTGAGATCGATTTCGGCGAATACGGTCTTCAGGCCTGCGAGAACGGCTGGATCACCGCCCGCCAGATCGAAGCAGTGCGCGTTTCCATAAGCCGTAAGATGAAAAAAGGCGGAAAAATATGGATCAGGATCTTCCCGGATCGGCCTGTTACCGAAAAGCCTCTTGAGACCCGTATGGGTAAAGGTAAGGGCAACGTGGAATACTGGACCGCTGCTGTGAAGCGCGGAAGGGTCATGTTTGAGATCGCAGGAGTACCGCGCGAGGTGGCGGAGCAGGCTTTCCGCACAGCCGCGTTCAAACTCCCCATCAAGGTAAAGATGCTGACCCGAGAGGGAGCAGGTGAATAGGAATGGAGACCAAAGAACTTCGCGAGCTCAGCGTATCTGAGCTTAAGGATAAACACAGGCAGTATAAAGAGGAGCTCTTCAACCTCCGTTTTCAGAACGCGATCGGACAGCTGAGCAACTCCGGAAGAATAAGAGAAGTAAAAAAGACGATCGCCCGTATTCTTACGATCATAACCGAAAAAGAAACGGGTATCGAACACGCAGGAGCAAGGAGGTAACCGGCGATGGAAGAACGCACAGCACATCGTAAGGTTCGTGCCGGAGTCGTTGTAAGCGACAAGATGGAAAAGACCATCGTCGTGCGTGTTGACCGTATGGCGAAACACAAGCTCTACGGGAAACCCGTTCTCCGTTCAAAGAAGTTTATGGCGCATGACGAGACAAACGACTGCCGCGTCGGCGATACCGTCAAGATAGGCGAGACCCGCCCCCTGAGCGCCAAAAAGCGCTGGGAGGTCCTTGAGATAGTCAAGAGGGCCCCGATACTGGGCACTCCCGAAGAGGAGGCTGAATAATAATGATTCAGCTGAGAACAGTTCTTAACGTGGCGGATAATTCCGGCGCCAAGAAGATCCTCTGTGTCCAGGTAAAGGGAGGCAGCTTCCGCAAGGTCGGAAGCGTGGGAGACGTTATCGTTGCAGCGGTCCGCGAAGCTTCGCCGAACGGCAACATAAAAAAGGGTGACGTCGTGAAGGCCGTTATCGTAAGGACGAAAAAAGAGATACGCCGCAAGGATGGTTCCTATGTGCGCTTCGACGACAACGCCGCTGTAGTTATCGACGCAAACGGCGACCCCAGAGGAACACGTATTTTTGGTCCTGTAGCAAGGGAACTGAGAGAAAAGAAATATATGCGCATAGTCTCTCTGGCTCCCGAGGTTGTGTAGGGGGTAACCTGCGATGTCTAAAATGAGAATCAAAAAGGGAGACCGCGTTCGCGTGATTTCCGGCAAAGACGCCGGCAAAGAGGGGAAGATCCTCAGAAGAAACATAGATAAGGATACCGTCGTTGTTGAGAATATCAATATGATCACAAAGGCGGTCCGTCCCTCGCAGAAGGATCCGCGCGGCGGACTCGTCAAAAGAGAAGCAGCGCTTGCAGCTTCAAAGGTAATGCTTGTCTGCCCGAAGTGCGGAAAAGCGACGCGCGTTTCCCGTGCGTTTCTTGACGACGGCAAGAAGGTCCGCGTCTGCAAGCAGTGCGGCGAAATAATCGACAAGGCTTAATGAGGAGGGACAGCTGATATGGTTCCGCGTCTTTTGACAAAGTATACAGAAGAAGTCCGTCCCCGTCTGAACGAGCAGTTTCAGTACAAGAACGTTATGCAGATACCGCGCCTTGTCAAGGTGGTTATCAATATCGGAGTAAACGAAGCAAAACTGGACCAGAAATATATGGACGCCTCGATGAACGAGCTGACAGTTATTTCCGGACAGAAGCCGGTGCTGAAGCGCGCTAAAAAATCCATAGCGGGATTTAAGGTTCGCGAGGGGATGCCGGTGGCCTGCATGGTCACGCTGAGAAGCGACAGAATGTGGGAATTCGTCGATCGCCTCTTCAGCATAGCGCTTCCCCGCATCAAGGACTTCCAGGGGATATCGAAGAAGGGCTTTGACGGCAGAGGAAACTTCAACCTCGGCCTTAAAGAGCAGCTTCTCTTCCCCGAGATAGACTTCGATAAGGTCATCCGCCAGCGCGGCATGAACATCACGTTTGTGACAACGGCGCAGACAGATGAGGAAGCCCAGGCGCTCCTGAAAGAGCTTGGGATGCCCTTCGCCTGTTAGGAAGGAGAAGCAAATGGCCCGTAAATGCATGGTGAACAAGGCAAAAGAAGAGCCTAAGTTCAAAGTAAGAAAATATAACCGCTGCCCGATCTGTGGGCGCCCCCACGGCTACATGCGCAAATTTGACATGTGCCGCTGCTGCTTCCGCAAGCTTGCGCGCGAGGGAAAGATTCCCGGCGTCGTCAAGGCGAGCTGGTAGCACGTGGGCGTAGAAGGGAGGATCCTTTAATGCATATTACCGATCCTGTCGCGGATATGCTCACACGCATCAGAAATGCGAACGTGGTCTACCATGAGATGGTGGATATGCCTCTTTCGAAACTCCGCCTTGAGATGGCGAGGATACTCAAAGAGGAAGGCTATATCCGTAACTATAAGACAATAACCGACGCGAAGCAGCCGATGCCGATACTCAGGCTGACAATGAACTACGGTCCGCAGAAAGAGAGAGTCATCCAGGGACTTCGCCGCATAAGCAAGCCAGGCCGCCGCATATACGTCGGCAAGGACGAACTGCCCAGAGTCATGGGAGGTCTCGGCATTGCTCTTATTTCGACCTCAGCCGGACTTATGACCGACGCCAAGGCCCGCAAACTCGGACTCGGCGGCGAAGTAGTCTGCTACGTCTGGTAACGGAGGCGCTTGCTATGTCAAGGATAGGACGCAAAGCCATAGCTCTTCCGAAGGGCGTAGAGGTCAAAGTCGACGGGCAGGCAGTGAAAGTCAAGGGCGCCAAAGGCACTCTTGAGATGAACGTAATGCCCAACATCTCTGTGACAGTCGACGGCGGAAATGTCACCGTGACGCGCGCGAACGACGATAAAGCGACGCGCGCTGCTCACGGAATGACGAGAGCCCTGATCAATAACATGATACAGGGCGTGAACGAAGGCTTCCAGAAGGTGCTTGAGATCGTTGGAGTGGGTTACCGCGCTCAGATGCAGGGTAAGACGCTCGTTATGAACCTTGGTTTTTCGCATCAGGTAGAAGTCGTTCCCCCTGCGGGAATCGAATTCGTCTGCGAAAGCCCGATAAAGATCATAGTACGCGGCATCGACAAGCAGCTTGTCGGACAGGTCGCGTCGAACGTACGCGGCTATCGCCCGCCCGAACCCTATAAGGGCAAGGGAATCAGATACGCCGGCGAGTATGTGATACGCAAGGCCGGTAAGGCCGGCGCTAAGAAGTAAGGAGAGGTGAAGGACGTTGATCAATAATCGCAGCCGTAATGAAATGCGGGAGCTGCGCCACCGTCGCCTCAGGAAACATATTTCCGGCACCGGCGAGCGTCCGCGTCTGGCAGTCTTCGGCAGCCTCAAGCATATTGCCGCGCAGGTCATAGACGACGAAAAAGGGCATACGCTTGTATCCGCGTCGACTGTACAGGACAAATTTGAGAATCTTAAGAGCACCGGGAACCAGGAAGCGGCAAAGGCAGTAGGAAAGCTCATCGCCGAGCGCGCTCTTGCAAACGGAATCAGCGAAGTTGTTTTCGACAGAGGCGGTCATGTCTATCACGGCAGGATCAAGGCTTTTGCCGAAGCAGCCCGCGAAGCCGGCCTGAAGTTCTAAGGGGAGGCGACAAAATTGGCGAAAGAGACACAGCAGAATGTAAAATCCTACAGCAGCAGAGGGCTTGAACTCACCGAGCGCGTCGTATCGATCAACCGCGTCAGCAAGGTCGTTAAAGGCGGAAAACGCTTCCGCTTCAGCGTTCTTGTCGCGGTCGGCGACGGTGTGAGCCAGGTGGGCCTCGGGATGGGCAAAGCAAAGGAAATCTCTGTGGCAATGAAAAAAGGTATCGAGCATGCGAAGAAGAACCTGATCGACCTTAAAAAGACCGGGCAGACCCTTCCGCATCCGATCATCGGGAAATTCGGCGCAGCAGAAGTGCTTATGCGCCCCGCGGCTCCCGGTACCGGAGTTCTCGCAGGGTCATCAGTACGCCCCATAATGGAACTCGGCGGCATAAAAGACGTTATAGCCAAGGTCACAGGCAGGACCTCCAATCCCATCAACATCGCTTATGCTACGATGGATGCGGTAAAGCGCCTCCGCACGCCGGAAGAGATATACAGGCTCCGCGGCAAAGAGCGGAAGGAAGCTTAGGGGGTATTTTGCGATGGCCAAACTTCGTATTACATGGAAAAGAAGCACGATTGGGCGTCCTCCCGCACAGGAGAGGATAATCAAGGCCCTGGGCTTCCACAGGCTCAATGAGACCGTGCGCCATGAGGACACTCCGCAGATTCGCGGCATGATCAACAAGATAAGCCATCTGCTTGAGTGGTCCGAAGAGGAATAGGGGGAATACGCGATGGAACTTCATGAGCTTTCGCCTATGCCGGGTTCGCGCAAAAAGAAGAAACGCCTCGGAATGGGACTGGGCAGCGGAAAAGGAAAGACCGCCGGCAAGGGACACAAGGGACAGAAGGCCCGCAAGAGCCCGGATATAGGGGCTAACTTTGAAGGCGGACAGATGCCGCTTGCACGCCGCATACCGAAACGCGGATTCAGCAATTTCCGTTTCACAGTCAAATATGAGACTGTGAATCTGGCCGCGCTCGAGGAGCGTTTTGAAAACGGGGCAGAGATTACGGCAGAAGAGCTCGCCGCGCTCCGCCTTATAAGATGCGCCTGCGCTCCGGTAAAGATTCTGGGTGACGGCGAACTTACGAAAAACCTCACCGTAAAGGCAAATGCCTTCAGCGCATCGGCCGTCAAGAAGATCGAAGCGGCCGGCGGCAAGGCTGAGGTAATATAATGCTTGATTCCTTCCGGGATACATTTAGGCTGCCTGACCTTAAACGCCGCATATTATTCACGCTTGCAGCGCTTTTTATCTACCGTCTGGGTGCGCATGTTCCGACCCCCGGAGTAGACGCAGCTGCTCTCGGAAAGCTTTTTGATCAGGGAAGCCTGCTCGGCTTTCTCGACCTTTTTGCCGGAGGAGCGCTCAGCCGTTTTTCGATATTCGCGCTGGGCGTTACGCCCTACATCAACGCCAGCATCGTAATGCAGCTTCTTGCTGTTGTCGTGCCGAGCATTGAGAAGATGCAGAAGGAAGGGGAAGAAGGGCGCAAAAAGGTAGTTCAGTGGACGCGCTTCGGGACTATCGCCTTTGCCCTTATACAGGCTATAGGCATGACCGGGTGGCTGAAGAGCCTCGGCATCTATTCAGGCGGCATAATGGACATCATCCTCGTCGCTCTTACACTGACGACGGGAGCCGTCGCAGTAATGTGGCTCGGAGAGATAATGTCCGATCACGGGATAGGAAACGGCATATCGCTTCTTATCTTCGCAGGCATCGTGGTAAGGATACCGGAAGCCATTGTTCGCACGATATCTCTCGTGCGTCTCGGTGAGATGAATATACTTGTTCTCCTGCTTGCGATAGTGATAATGGTAGCCGTAGTTGCCGGATGCGTCCTTCTCCAGGAGGGGCAGCGCCGTCTTCCGGTCCAGTACGCCAAACGTGTGGTCGGAAACAAAATGTACGGCGGGCAGTCGAGCTTTATCCCGCTGCGCGTCAACACCGCCGGCGTTATCCCGATAATCTTCGCCTCGTCGATCCTGCTGTTCCCCTATACTATCGCCGGGCTTTTCCAGCACAGCATAGCAAGGGCGATTCAGCGTGCAATGAGCCCGAGCAGTCCGATATATATGATTCTCTATGTCCTGCTTATCATATTCTTCTCATATTTCTATACGGCCGTTGTTTTCAAGCCGGAAGATATATCGACGAATATGAAGAAAAACGGAGGTTTTATACTCGGCATACGCCCCGGCAAACCGACGACCGATTACATAGAGAAGGTAATGGGACGCATTACGCTCGGCGGCTCCATAGCGCTTGCGGCGATCGCGATAATACCGACCCTTATGACCGGGCTGATGCATATAAACAGCTTCTATTTCGGCGGCACTGCGGTGATAATCGTTGTGGGCGTCGCGCTTGACACAGTGCATCAGATAGAAGGTCAGCTTCTTATGCGCCACTATGAGGGCATACTGAAGCGCCGCGGAGGCAAGGGCGGAAGCCTTTTGAAGCTGTAATCCAAGGAGGCCGGAAATGAGAATAATTCTTCTCGGAGCCCCGGGAGCGGGGAAGGGAACTCAGGCAGACAGCATAAAAAACAAATATCCGATAGCACATATTTCTACCGGCGACATTCTGCGTGCAAACGTAAAAGCAGGCACGGCGCTTGGAAAAGACGCCAAGGCCTATATGGACGCCGGCAAACTTGTGCCCGACGATGTCATAGTGGGAATGATGGAATCGCGCCTGGCGGAAGCCGACTGCAAAGAAGGCTTCATGCTGGACGGTTTTCCCCGTACGATCGCCCAGGCGGAAGCGCTTGACAAGATGCTTTCCGCCCACGGCATAAAGCTTGACGCGGTTGTAAGTCTTGAGGTAGACGACGATACCGTCGTTTCAAGGCTTACGTCGAGACGGGTCTGCAAAAAGTGCGGCGAAATATACAACACCGTACTCAAACCGACTGCAAAAGAGGGCGTATGCGATAAGTGCGGCGGCGAAGTCGTGCAGCGCGACGATGACAAAGAGAGCGTTATAAGAAACCGTCTTGCTGTTTTCCATACCCAGACAGCGCCGCTTATCGAATACTATACTCAAAAGGGACTTCTGATAGCAGTGGACGCAACCGGCGGCAAGGATGCGGTGCTCAGGATTCTTGAGAAGAAATAGGAATCGGGGCTGTTCTTTAGTTATGATCACGTTCAAAAGCGACCGCGATATTGCTAAGATGCGCAAAGCAGGGCGGATCGTTGCGGATGTTCTTAATTTAATGAGAGATATGGTAAAACCGGGAATCGATACCCTTTCCCTTGACGAGGCTGCTGAAGATCTTGTCATAAGGGAAGGGGGCAGACCCGCTTTCAAAGGTTACAGAGCTTCCTGGGCGTCGGCCCCGTTCCCGGGGACGATATGCGCTTCTATAAATGAAGAAGTCGTTCACGGGATACCGTCGCGCGGGAGGATTCTCGAAGAGGGAGATATAATCAGTATAGACACCGGTGCCTCTATAGAGGGTTTCTTTGGAGACGCCGCATGTACGTTTGCTGTCGGGCACATAAGCGAAGAGCGGGAGCGGCTGCTTGCTCTGACGCATGAAGCCCTGATCAGAGGCGTATCTGCGGTGAGACCCGGAGCGACGCTCGGGGACATCGGCCACACGGTGGAAAGCCTCGTGGTCCCGGCCGGCTTCGGTCTCGTAAGAGACTATGCCGGTCACGGCATCGGACGCAAAATGCATGAAGCTCCTCAGGTCCCCAACTTCGGGAGACCGGGAAGCGGCCTGACCGTCAAGCCGCGCATGACATTCTGCATAGAACCGATGGTGATGACCGGAGCCGAAGACGTCAGGACCAAGCCGGACGGCTGGACTGTTGTGACCAAAGACGGCAGCGACGCCGCCCACTTTGAATACAGTCTTCTCGTTACGGACGAGGGCGCGGAGATTTTAACGCCATGGGAGTGATATCCCCTGTCCCGGAGAGGTACCGTGCCGGAGATATCGTTATCGTGCGCCGCGGAAAATATGCCGGCAGGCATTTCGCCGTGGTGGGAAACGACAACGGCCGTATACTGATAGCAAACGGAGCTGAATACAAGGCGGCCAAGCCGAAAAAAAAGAATGTTATTCACCTGCAACAGACGCACTATTATCTCGAAGATGTGGCCGGGCGTGTCGCTGGCGGGAAACCTCTGGACAACGGCTGGTTGATGCAGAAAATTTCCCACGTTTTGGAAAACAGTGGCACATCTTGCAGACAGGAGGATGAAACTGCCTAATGGCCAAGGAAGAAGTAATTGAGGTAAAAGGCAAGGTGGTTGAGCCGCTGCCGAATGCCATGTTCCGCGTAGAGCTGGAAAACGGGCACAAGATACTGGCTCATGTCTCAGGGAAAATGCGTATGCATTTCATCAGGATCTTGCCGGGCGACAGAGTCCTGCTGCAGTTGTCGCCCTACGATCTGACGCGGGGCAGGATAACATACAGATATAAGTAGGCGTGAGAATCGCCGCGGAAGAATTAGTAAAGTCAAGGAGGTCTGCATTTTATGAAAGTAAGACCGTCGGTCAAACCTATATGTGAGTATTGCAGAGTTATAAAGCGCCACGGCGTTGTGCGCGTAATCTGCAGCAAAAACCCGCGCCATAAACAGCGCCAGGGAGCAAGGAGGTAACAGGGAATGGCTCGTTTAGCCGGTGTTGACCTGCCGCGAGAGAAAAGAATCCAGATTGCCCTTACCTATATTTTCGGTATCGGGCCGGCAATTGCTGACGACATCATAAAGGTCACCGGAGTAAACCCGGATACCCGTGTCAAGGATCTCTCCGAAGAGGATGAGCAGAAGCTCCGCGCAGAGATCGAAAATAATCGTTTGGTCGAGGGTGACCTTCGCCGCGAGATAACCATGAACATCAAGCGTCTCATGGATATCGGCTGTTACCGCGGTATCAGGCATCGCCTGGGGCTCCCCGTGAGAGGCCAGAGGACAAAAACAAACGCCCGCACGCGCAAGGGACCGAAGAGGACCGTAGCGGGCAAGAAGAAAGCCACCAAGTAGTGCTGGGAGGGAATGACAGTTGGCCAAACGCGTACAGCGCAGCCGCAAGCGTAAAGAAAAAAAGAATGTAAGCTACGGCGTAGCGCATATTTACTCGACATTCAACAACACGATCGTGACCCTTACGGATAAACAGGGCAACGCGCTTTCATGGGCTTCAGGCGGCAATGTGGGCTTCAAGGGTGCGAGAAAATCCACTCCTTATGCCGCTCAGATGTCTGCCGCTCAGGCGGCCAAAGCCGCACAGGACCACGGAGTCGTTGAGATAGACGTTGTAGTCAAGGGACCGGGACCCGGACGCGAATCAGCAATTCGTTCGCTTCAGGCGGCGGGGCTTCAGGTAAACGTGATCAAAGACGCCACCGCTATCCCGCACAACGGATGCCGTCCGCCGAAACGGCGCCGCGTGTAGTCCTAAAAGGAGGTACATACTGATTATGAGCAGATATACAGGACCTGTCTGCCGGCTGTGCCGCGCAGAGGGAGCCAAGCTCTTTTTGAAAGGAGACCGCTGCTATACTGAAAAGTGCGGTTTTACGAAACGCAACTCAAAGCCGGGGCAGCATGGGACGCGCCGCGGCAAACTGAGCGAATACGGCATACGTCTCCGCGAGAAACAGAAACTGCGCCGCTTCTACGGTATCCACGAAACGCAGTTTGCCGAGATATTCAACAAGGCTACCGGCATGGAGGGGCAGACGGGGCATAATTTCCTTCAGCTCCTTGAGCGCCGTCTCGACAACGTCGTCTACCGTCTCGGCTTCGGCGTAAGCCGCCGTCAGGCGCGCCAGCTCGTATGCCACGGACACTTCACCGTCAACGGCCGCAAGCTTGATATCCCAAGCGCGGTCCTCAGGGTCGGGGATGTCGTGGCTGTTGCCGAGGGCAGCAGAGATGTAGTTACGCTTAAGGAAAATGCCGAGGCTTCGGCCGCGCGCAGCATACCGGCGTGGCTTTCGTTCAACGCAGAGGCAATGTCCGGAACGGTCGTTTCCGCTCCTGCCCGCGAACAGATAGACGTACCGGTGAACGAACAGTTTGTTGTCGAATTCTATGCACGTTAACGCTGCAAGAAGAAGGTGGGGGATAGTATGGATCACGAGCGCCATGAAATAACAGTACAGGAATCGACCTCTTCGTACGGCAGGATAACAGTTGAGCCGCTCGAGAGAGGATACGGAGTAACGCTCGGCAATTCGCTGCGCCGTGTCCTGCTTTCATCCATAAGCGGAGCCGCTGTGGTCGCAGTCCGTATCGATGGTGTTCTGCACGAATTCAGCACTATCGCCGGCGTGAAGGAAGACGTTATCGAAATTCTGGTCAACCTTAAGCATATTCCCGTCCGCTGCCATTCGACATCGGTGCGCACGCTCCATCTGGAAGCAAAGGGCCCGAAAGCCGTAACGGTTTCTGATATAGATCCGGACAGCGAGGTAGAGTTCCCCGATCCGGAAGCATATATATGCACTCTTGAAGAGGGACATTCAGTCTCGATGGATATATACATATCGACAGGCACCGGATATTCGCCTATCGACCGCCCGCGTGCAGCGTACCTGCCGGTCGACGCGCTTCAGACCGACGCGCTGTTTTCTCCTGTACAGCGCGTAAAGTACAGCATACAGGACAAACGTCAGGGACAGCGCACAGACTACGACAGCCTTACGCTGGAGATATGGACCAACGGGGTAGTGACGCCGGAAGACGCCGTTATACAGGCGGGGCTCATACTGAAAGGCTATTATGCTTCCATCGTCGACGCTCTGGCAGGTCCGGGTTCGAGCGCTCTTTCCGATTTCATGAGAGGCGACGATGCGCAGCGCGCGGCAGGCAGCAAACAGGGATTTGATCCCCGCACGTCAGGCGGCTTCCCGATAGGAGAAAACTCCATATACGGCCGTCCCGTCAGAGATCTGGAACTATCCGTGCGCAGTGAGAACTGCCTGCTTCGCGGCGGTGTCCATTTGATAGGCGAGCTTGTTACGAAGACAAGGGACGATCTTCTGAAGATTCGCAACCTCGGTAAGATCTCACTTCGTGAGATCGAGGAAAAACTGGCTAAGTTCGAGCTTCACTTAAGCGGCGACGTCAGCTCGCCGCTCGACGACGAAGACGAAATGGCCGATAGTGAAAAGAGCCAAAAGGAGGAATAAACAATGAGACACCGCATGAGCAAAAGGCGGTTGGGGCGCTGCAGCTCCCATAGACGTGCCATGCTGGGCAATATGGCCGCGAGTCTCTTTATCGAGGGCAGCATAGTAACGACCGAGACGAGAGCCAAGGAGCTCCGCAGCGTCGCAGAAAAGCTCATTACAAAAGCAAAATCCGGCACGATCAGCGATCGCCGGCTGGTCATAGCCCGCATCCCTCATAAAGAGGCGGTATTGAAGCTCTTTAATGAAATTGGTCCGAAATACGCGGAACGCAACGGCGGCTACACGAGAATCGTAAAATTAGGCGCAAGAGTCGGCGATGCGTCGCCTATGGCGGTAATCCAGCTGGTAGACTAATTAATGCCTCGTGAAACACAATTCATACTCAGCGGCGCGGAGTTCTCATATCCGGGCTCTTCCGGGAAGGTACTTTCCGGGATAGACCTTGAGATCCGTGCGGGAGAGTGGGTTGCGCTTCTCGGTTCAAACGGTTCCGGAAAAACGACGCTCCTGAAGATATTAAGCGCCCTGCTTGTCCCAACGCAGGGCTCTTCTTTTATCTCAGGGTCTTCTCAGGATGACGCCGCCTGCGGCAGAAAAGCGCCTTGCGCTATGGTTTTTCAGAACCCGGAGGATCAGATAGTCGCGTCGACGCTTGAAGAAGAAGTCGCTTTCGGCCCCGAGAATTTAGGCTGTCCGGCGGAAGAGATTCGCCGCAGGGTCACGCATTCGCTTGAGGCGTGCGGCCTGTCAGGCATGGAAAAACAGCTCGTATCATCGCTCTCCGGGGGGCAGAAACAGCGGCTTGCTCTGGCGGGCGCGCTTGCCATGCAGCCTGCCGCGATACTGCTCGATGAAGCTCTTTCGATGCTGGATCCGCAGTCGCGGCGCGCATTTACAGAGATAATAGCTTCTGAACATGCAAAAGGCAGAACGATAGTTCAGGTGACGCACAGAATCGAAGAGATACGCCTTGCCGAACGGATGCTGCTTCTGAAAGACGGAAAGATAGAATTTGATATGCCGCGGGAGGACTTTTTCAGAATGAGGAGCGAAGATCTTGCCGCCTTCGGTCTGGAGCTGCCGCCCTTTGAGAAACTCTGCGAGATCCTGAGAATCAGAGGTCTGCTGCCTGAGAGCTGCGCAGCTGATATCGGCGCAGTGGAAACGTACATTTATGACGCTTTCGGTAAATGATCTGTCTTACACTTATAACAGAGGACTGCCCACGGAGTGCTGCGCTCTTCACGATGTGAGCTTTGAGCTTTCGGGCGGCTGCGTGCTGTCGGTATTGGGGCACACAGGCAGCGGAAAGTCCACGCTTGCGCAGCATCTGAACGCGCTCATAACAGCTCAGTCCGGCAGCGTTGCCGCAGACGGCATCGACCCTGCCGGCGGGGCGGACGCGCGCCGTTCCGTAAGAAGAAGAGTCGGGCTCGTCTTTCAGTATCCGGAACAGCAGATATTCGCGGACAGCGTCGCTGAAGAGATATCCTTCGCGCCGAAAAACTGGGGAGCGGACGAAGAGGAGATAAAAAGAAACGTGGCCTGGGCCGCTCAAGCGGTCTCTCTTCCGCCGGAGCTGTTTCCTTTGCATCCGCACAGCCTTTCCGGCGGACAGAAGCGGAAAACAGCGATCGCTTCCGTCATTTCGGCAAAGCCCTCGTATATAGTCCTTGACGAACCGACTGCAGGGCTTGACTGCGTTTCGGCCAGGGAGTTCGAAGAGCTTATTTCCGGCTTTGCCGGAAAAGGGATAGGCATAGTTCATATAACCCACGACATAGAGCTTGCTCTGAGAGTCAGCACCAGCATATTGATTCTTGAAGACGGACGCGGCGTCTTTTACGGCACGCCTGGAGAGTGCGCTGAATTTCTCTGCTCGGTGCCGGTAAAGGGGCTTGTTCTGCCGGAGGTGCTGGAACTTTCAAAAAGACTCAGGTCGCGAGGCGTCATCGACACGCTCGAATGGACGCCTGAAGGGCTTGCCGGAAGGCTTGAAGAAAAATGGCAAATGCGTACAAGATAGCTTTAGGACAGTTCATACCTGCAGATACCCCGGTACATTCTCTGGATCCCCGCGCAAAGATCATCATGGTGATGGCGGTGATAATACTGCTCTTTGTCACGCATACCGCAGCCGCGTTTACGCTGTGGTTTCTGCTTCTTATGTATGTCGCCCGTCTTTCCAAAATACCCGCGGGCGTGCTTTTTTCCAGCACCAAACCTGTGCTGATACTGATAATATTCACATCCTGTCTTCATATATTTTCTGTACCCGGAGAAAAACTTTTCTCCGTATTCGGCATAAGCGCGACAAAAGAAGGCTTTATACTGGCGTTTCTTATCTCGTTCCGTCTTGCACTGATCGTGATGTACGCTTCACTGCTGACCCTTACCACCTCGCCCTCCCGCATATCGGACGGACTTGAGGGGCTCATGTCGCCGTTTTCCCGCATCGGCCTGCCTTCACATGATATAGCGATGATGATAACCATAGCTCTGCGCTTTATCCCAACGCTTTTTGAAGAGACCTCCCGCATAATAAAAGCCCAGGAATCCCGCGGGGCAGATTTTGAAAGCGGCGGCCCGGTAAAAAGGGCAATGGCTTATATCCCGGTCCTGGTGCCGCTTTTCGTGATAATATTCCGCCGGGCGGACAACCTTGCGGTTGCGATGGAAGCCCGCGGCTACAGAGGCGGAAGCTGCAGAACGAGGCTTAATCCGCTGCGCTGGCGGAAATGTGACAGCATGGCCGTTATCCTGCTCGGAGTGCTTTCCGCTCTTATAATATTCGGCGAAAGGCTTCTTGTCCGATGACGCGCTACGCTGCTGAGGTCTCATATGACGGAGGAAAATTCTTCGGCTGGCAGGTACAGCCCGGGCTTCCGACCGTGCAGCTCGCGCTTGAAGAGGCCCTTTCCCTGATCAACGGTGCGCGTGTGCCGGTATCAGGCGCCGGACGGACAGACGCCGGCGTCCATGCGCGCGCTCAGGTCTGTTCTTTCGATATGTCGCGCGAATGGGATCCGCGCCGTCTTGTCCTTGCCGTGAACGCGCATCTGCCTGAAGGCGTCGGCTTTATGCGCGCGGCGGCGGTCCCTGATGATTTTCATGCGAGATTCAGCGCAAAAGAGCGCGAGTACAGATACTTCATATGGAACGCGAGCACTCTCCCGCCGCACCTGAGAGGGCGCGTATTCTGGCTGAAGCAGAGCCGTTTTGACTGGTCAAAAGCTGCCGAGGCGGCACTGTACCTGAAAGGCACGCATGATTTCGCGAATTTCTGCCGCGCGGAGGAGTCCGTACATGATACAGTGCGCACAATAACCAGGGTGCGCCTTTTCCTGAAGAAGCCCATGATAGTATTTCAGATAAGAGGAGACGGTTTTCTGCACAACATGGTGCGGATAACGCTCGGCGCGCTTGAGCTTGCCGCCGCCGGGAAGATCGAGCCCGGCGGAATACCCGGTCTGCTTGACCGCTCTGTTTACACACGCTCCGAATGCGGCCGCACATATCCTGCCTGCGGTCTCTATCTCTGGAAGATATTCTACTCTGAAGATATATGGAAAGACGCAGCGCCGCCGCAGTGAATCCATCGGCGCGGCATGATACGCGATATGCCCGTGCCGCGGCTGTGTATGGCCGCCGCTGCATGTGATAAAATAAATAATCGGCACAGAGTTATATCCCGCATCACAGTGATGCGCATCGAAAAGGCCTGATAAACAGAATGGGAGGCTGACCGTTTTGTTCAGCAGAGACATAGGAATAGATCTTGGCACTGCGACAGTGCTTGTATTCGTCAAGGGAAAGGGCGTAGTGCTGCGCGAACCTTCCGTCGTCGCCATGGACGAAAACAGCGGAAAGATTCTTTCCGTCGGAGAAGAAGCGAAGATAATGATAGGAAAAACGCCGGGTAACGTAGTTGCGATACGTCCGCTGCGCGACGGCGTTATCGCAGACTATACAATGACGGAAGTTATGCTCCGCGAATTCATAAAAAAAGTTACGAGAGGCCTGGAACGTTTTGTGCGTCACCGTCTTATGATAGGCGTTCCGGCAGGCGCTACGGATGTTGAGCGCCGCGCGGTCCTGGAGGCCGCGCTCGAAGTCGGAGCAAAAGAAGCTTACCTTATCGAGGAGCCTATGGCCGCCGCTATCGGCGCAAACATGCCCGTAGGGGACCCCGTCGGCAATATGGTCGTCGATATAGGCGGCGGGACATCCGACATCGCGATAGTCTCCCTGGGCGGGCTTGTCGTTTTTGAATCTCTGCGCGTGGGCGGGGATAAATTCGACGAAGCCATAGTGCGCTACATGAGAAAGCAGTATAACCTTGCGATAGGCGAACAGACGGCCGAAGAAGCAAAAAAGCAGATCGGCGCATGCAACCCTAAAAAAGCGTCCAGGGATAAGGTAATGGATATACGCGGACGGGATCTGGTACAGGGGCTGCCGCGGCAGGTAACGATAAGCAGCTACGACATAGCGCAGGCGATAGACGATCCTGTAAACAATATTATTACGGCCATAAAACGTGTCCTTGAAAAAACGCCGCCTGAACTGTCCGCCGACGTAATGGACCGAGGCATAATCCTCACCGGCGGCGGCGCGTACCTGCGCGGGCTTGCCGAACTTATAATGGAAGAGACAGAGATAAACGCTGTCATCGCGGAATCCGCCGCCGAATGCGTCGCGCTCGGCACCGGCATTGCGCTCGAATCGCTTGATAAACTGAAAGAGACTGGCGCGGTCTGCCTTGCGACGAAGAGGGGCATGAAAAACAAATAATGTCTTTATGGTGGGAGAAGAGCGGCCTCCGCTTTGAATGCGCCGCCTGCGGGCGCTGCTGCGGCGGAGAGCCGGGCACCGTCACGGTCACGGAAGCGGAACGCGCTGCGATATCAGCGGAGCTGAACATCTCCATAGATACGTTCGAAGATACGTATATGGTCCGAAAAGACGGAGTTATGACGCTGCGTGAAGAGGAAAACTACGACTGCATATTCATTGAACGAAACTCAAAACGCTGCGGAATCTACAGGGTCCGTCCTCTGCAATGCAGACTCTTTCCGTTCTGGCCTTCTGTTTTAAAAAACAAAGACGCGTGGGATTTTTACGCCGCTCTGTGCCCGGGGATGAATAAAGGAAAATTGTACCCTCCGGAACTGCTTAAAAAATTCCTTGAACTTCCGTCAGCGCGGCGGCTGTAACTAAAATATAAGGACCAATTTGCTGCCTTTCATTTAAAAGCAACTAAATTTAAACCGGTATCAATAAAAATCGGCCTCTTCGGACGGAAAAACATTTAAATTAGTACTTGAATTTTTGCCGGTGAAAATGTAGACTATTAATTGCAGGAAATCATTAAATGAACTTTTCAGAATAAAGAGTTCAAAATTTACAAGGAGGTTGTTCTAATGGCATCAAAATGCTCAGTAGCGCCGAAAGATGTATTCCCGACAATCGAAAAGCTCCTTCTTCGCGACGGATTCGACATCGTCATCGATATGGAGAATTCGAAAGGAAGCCATATCACCGACCTGGCAAGCGGCAAAAAATGGCTTGACTTCTACACATTCTTCGCTTCATCACCGTTTGGAATGAACCACCCCAAGCTTGACAATCCGGAATTCAAAGAAAAGATATTCCGCGCGGCTATCAACAAAGTCGCAAACTCCGACATCTACACGCAGGAAATGGCCGAATTCATCAAGACCTTCGGCGAAGTAGCGGTCCCGGAAGGCTACAAGCACGTATTCTTCATCGACTACGGCACGCTGGCGGTCGAGAACACATTCAAGGTCGCGATGGACTGGAAAGTCCAGAAGCTCATGCAGAAGGGCAAGATCACTCCCGGCGAAGCCTATAACGGACGCAAGGGCACAAAGATCATGCACTTCAACGAAGCGTTCCACGGCCGTTCAGGCTACACCCTTTCCGTGACGAACACCAACGACCCGAACAAGCATCAGCGCTTTGCCAAATTTACAGACTGGCCGCGCATCATCAACCCGAAGATCACCTTCCCGCTCGAAGAGAATCTCGGCATAGTTGAATGGCTCGAAGCCCAGGCCGTGAAACAGATCAAACAGGCCATTATGGACGACCCGGACGGCATCGCCGCCATAATCATCGAGACCATCCAGGGCGAAGGCGGAGACAACCACTTCCGTACGGAATTCTTCCAGAAGCTGCGCCAGATCTGCGACGAGAGCGAGATCATGCTTATCTTCGACGAAGTGCAGTGCGGCATGGGCATCACCGGCAAGATGTGGGCATGGCAGCATCACGCGCCGGTAAAGCCGGATATCTTCTCATTCGGCAAAAAAGCTCAGATCTGCGGACTTCTTGCCGGCCCGCGCGTCGATGAAGTCGAAAACAACTGCTTCAAAGTTTCAAGCCGCATCAACTCAACATGGGGCGGCACGGTCGTCGACATGGTCCGCGCGCAGCGCTACCTCGAGATATACCGCGACGAAAATATCCTCGATTATGTCAGCAACGTGGCCGGCCCGGCCCTTTACAACGGCCTGAAGCAGCTTGAGGCCGAATTCCCGGAATTCATCCGCAACGTGCGCGGCAAGGGACTTATGTGCGCATATGATATATGCTGCCCCGAGCTCCGCGACAAATTCCTCAAGGCCTGCCACGCGAACAACATGCTTATCCTCGGCTGCGGCAGCAATACGGTCCGCTTCCGCCCGGCGCTCAACGTGCCCGTCGAAGACATACAGCTCGGGATCGAGATCTCGCGCAAGGCTGCAAAGGAAGTATTCAAGAAATAACCGAACTCTGA
>JAFYJW010000049.1 GCA_017537925.1 Synergistes sp.
CCGTGGCGGGCCAGTGTCTTCGTGATCGCAGCCGTCAGCGTCGTCTTACCGTGGTCGATATGACCGATCGTACCGATGTTAAGATGCGGTTTGCTGCGTACGTATTTCTCTTTTGCCATTTTTCCAAACCTCCTTAAGGTAAAAACCTGTCAGTTTTTAAGCAGTTCTTCGGCCACGCTGTTCGGAACTTCCTCATAGTGGTCGAAGCTCATCGTATATGAAGCGCGTCCCGAGGTCTTGCTCCTCAGGTCCGTTGCATATCCGAACATGGATGCAAGCGGGACGAATGCTTTTACTATCCTCGCGTTTGCCCGCACTCCCATCTCGGACACCCTGCCGCGGCGTGAAGAAAGGTCTCCTATCACATCGCCCATGTACTCCTCCGGAACTACCACCTCTACGCCCATGACCGGTTCCATAAGCACAGGATCAGCTTTTCTGAGAGCTTCTTTGAGCGCCATTGAACCGGCTATGCGGAAAGCCATTTCAGAGCTGTCCACTTCGTGGTAGCTTCCGTCGACGATCGCGACTTTGACGCCTATCACCGGATATCCACCCAGGACTCCGTTGCTGAGCGCATCTTCGACGCCTTTCTGCGCGGCGGGAATATATTCTTTCGGCACCGCTCCGCCGACTATCCTGTCCTCCCACTCGAAACCGCTTACGCCTGCAAGCGGCTCGATCTCCAGTACGACGTCGCCGTACTGTCCCTTGCCGCCCGACTGCCTGACGAACTTGCCCTGCGCGCGCGCCGGTCTGCGTATGGCTTCGCGGTACGCGACCTGAGGACGGCCGACCTTTACTTCGACGTTGAACTCACGGCGAAGACGATCAACTATGATCTCCAGATGAAGCTCGCCCATACCGCTTATCAGCGTCTGCCCCGTATCTTCGTTTACGGAAACACGGAACGTCGGATCCTCTTCTGAGAGAGCCTCAAGCCCCTTTGCAAGCTTAATCTGGTCGGCCTTGCTCATCGGTTCTACGGAAAGGGATATGACCGGTTCGGGGAATGTAAGATTTTCCAGCAGGACGGGACGTTTTTCCGAACAGAGCGTATCGCCGGTACGTACCTGCTTAAGCCCGGGAATCGCGACTATCAGTCCTGCCTGAGCGCCGTCCATCTCCTCGCGTTTGTTTGCATGCATGCGGAGTATGCGTCCGACGCGCTCGTTGCGGCGCGTGTTTGAATTGTATATGGACATGCCGCTTTCGATACGCCCCGAATATATGCGGCAGAAAGCAAGCCTGCCGACAAAGGGGTCGACCATTATCTTGAAGGCAAGAGCGGCAAACGGCTCGTCGGCTGAGGGTTTGACCTCTATCTCCTTAGAGACGTCGTCCGGATCCGCCGCCACGATATGCGGCATATCAAGCGGGCTGGGCAGATAGGCTACGACAGCGTCGAGAAGCGGCTGGACGCCTTTGTTTTTGAATGCGGAACCGCAGAGGACCGGGACTATCTCAAGCTTTACAGTCGCTTTTCTGATCACTTTTTTGAGCAGTTCGACCGGTATCTCGGAGCCTTCAAGGTAGAGCTCCATCAGTTCGTCGTCGCAGTCGGCAAGCATCTCGATCATTTCCATGCGTGCCAGTTCGGCTTCCTCCTCAAGCTGCGGAGGAATATCGGCTGTATGGAACTCGGTCCCCAGAGTATCGTCATAGATAATGGCTTTGCGGTTGACCAGATCCACCATACCGGCAAAACCGTCTTCCACACCGATAGGTATCTGGATCGGCACCGCCTTTGCGCCGAGACGTTTCCTCATTTGCTCCACGACAGCCGAAAAATCGGCGCCGACTCTGTCCATTTTGTTGACGAAAGCTATCCTCGGCACACCGTACTTATCAGCCTGACGCCAGACCGTTTCTGACTGAGGCTCGACTCCGCCTACTGCGCAAAACACAGAAACGGCTCCGTCGAGGACGCGCATGGAACGCTCCACCTCGACTGTAAAGTCCACGTGTCCGGGTGTATCAATTATATTGATAAGGCAATCGCCCCAAAAGCAGGTAGTAGCCGCCGACGTAATGGTAATGCCACGCTCGCGCTCCTGCTCCATCCAGTCCATCGTAGCAGCTCCCTCGTGGGTCTCCCCGAGTTTGTGCTTGCGGCCTGTATAGAACAGAATGCGCTCTGTTGTCGTCGTTTTCCCTGCATCTATATGCGCAGCTATCCCTATATTGCGCACTGTGCTTAAGTCGATGCCCTGCATCGTCAACACCACCAAAAATTAAAATTAAAGCCCGGAGTCTTACGCCCTACCAGCGGTAATGCGCAAACGCGCGGTTCGCTTCTGCCATACGGTGCGTATCCTCACGCTTTTTGACCGAACCGCCCTCTCCCTTACAGGCGTCGCCGAACTCCCTGGCAAGGCGCTCAACCATCGGTATGCCTTTGCGGGCGCGTGAATAGTTGATTATCCAGCGTATCGCCAGAGCCTGGGCTCTGTCCGGTTTCACTTCGACCGGAACCTGGTAGGTCGCTCCGCCTACACGGCGGGGACGAACTTCCACCAGCGGCCTGACATTTGACATAGCCTTTTCAAATACTTCCGCAGGCTCAAGATTCAGCCTGCTTCCGGCCAGATTCAGCGCTCCGTACAAAATCTTCTCAGCCGTGCTCTTCTTGCCGTCGAGCATCAGGCAGTTGATGAATTTTGTTATCGCGGCATTCGCGTAGACTGAATCGGGCGGCGTTATACGTTTTTTTACATGACCTTTACGCGGCATAAAAACTACCTCCCATTAAAAATCTACTTCGGTCTGCGCGCGCCGTAAAGCGAGCGGCTCTGGCGGCGGTTCTCCACGCCGCCGCAGTCGAGCGTCCCACGGACTATGTGGTAACGCACGCCGGGAAGGTCCTTAACACGGCCACCGCGGACAAGAACCACTGAATGTTCCTGAAGGTTATGTCCGACTCCCGGTATATAAGCTGTGACTTCGATTCCGTTTGTAAGGCGCACGCGGGCTACCTTACGCAGAGCGGAGTTCGGCTTCTTCGGGGTCACTGTGTACACACGGGTGCATACCCCGCGGCGCTGAGGGTTCTCCTGAAGTGCCGGAGCGCTCGAGCGGTGCCGTTTCTCTTCTCTGCCGTTACGGATAAGCTGGCTGATCGTTGGCAAATAACTTCCTCCTTTCCAGTTAAAAGTCTCGTTACTTTTTAAGAATCGCAGCGACTGCCGTTTTCCTCGGCACGGCGCATGCTCTTCCGAGTTGTTGTGAATCCGCCGCGGTCTCCACGGGGATATTACACTCTTCTGCTGCGAGGATAATTTTTTCTTTCAGCTTTGCGTCGACATCAGCTGCAAGAAAGATCTTAAGCACCTCGCCTTTTGCGGCATTCCTCAGTACGCTGTTGATTCCGGCGCACCGCGCTCTCTGCGACAATTCGCTTAAAGGCACACGAACACCCCCTGTGCAAAGTCGCACCCGAATATAATAACAGCGAAGAGCTTTGCTGTCAACAAATTCGCTCTTCGCTGCTGTATTGGTTCTGTATTTGATGCCGAATTAATAAGGAACTCTCTTTTGCTTAATCTACGACAGTAAGTTCAGACACCTCTTCATCACATGCATCCGGCGCGCTTTCCTCGATTATCTCGACCTTGCGGTGGCGTTCGATGCCGGTACCTGCCGGTATGAGAAGGCCTATTATGACATTCTCCTTAAGCCCGGCAAGCGTGTCTATGTCGCCGCGCACAGCCGCGGCTGCCAGCACCTGGGCCGTCTGCTGGAATGAAGCTGCCGACAGGAAGCTGTCTGTAGCAAGCGCGGCTTTGGTAACTCCGTGAACGACGGGGCGCCACTGAGGCTCTTCAAGCAGGCGGCGGACAAAAGTCACCTTCTGCACAAGGGTCTTGAATTCGGAAGCGGCGGATCTGGAACGCACCGTAATACTTTCTGGAGAGAGCGCCGCTATCCGGTTTATGACGTCTTCCGTGATCTCGACCGGCGCGGGGAGCACCACGTCTCCCTTTTCGCCGGTAAGCGGAGCAAGGAGCGTCTTGCCGAGGACTCTTTCCTGAAGCAGCAGTTTTATCAGGCTTTCCTTCGTTATTATTTTGCCCTCGTCGCACTGGACTCCGGAGATCTTATCCTCGATGATTCCGTTCATAACGGACGCGTCGATGAATTTCGGGATATCTTCGATGATCTCGCCGTCGGCGTTGAACGCAACGGAGATCGTTTTGCCGAAGAAATGCTGCAGAAGCACCTGGCGCATGCCTTCGGTTATATCGACGGTCTCCGGGTTCTTCCAAAGCTTTATCTGTGCGGTCCCGTGCTTTTTAAGAAGCTCTGCAGCCCTGTCGTCAAGCGGGGAATCCGCTTCTATTACGACTGCGCCGTCCGCTTCGACAGGATTTGCGAACCATGACCTGTTTTTGCTGCTTTCAAGCGCATTCATGTCAAAGACGCATATCGGCGCCGGGCGGCAGGAAGCTATCGCAGAAAGCTCCGCCGGTGAAAGCCTCGTCCCTGCTTTTATCAGCACCGGATCAGCCGGCGCGTCATCTGATTCAGGTTTATCGGGGACGGACTCAAAGTCTTCCACGAGCTCAAATCCGTCTATGGAATGCCTGAAATTCGCTTCACCGATGAATACGCGCACCGACTCGGACTTATCCGCCTTTTCCACTGCAGTGAGTTCTGTGGCCGAACTCCCGGCCTGCAGGAATGACGATATATCGCTTTCAGTACACGGAGCTTCGCTGTCGGCGGCATTCTGCGGCATATCCTCCCCGCGGACGTCGGTGATCCAGTAATCATGCAGGAACGAGAGAGATTCGTTCAGAGATATTTCGTTCTTACCGCGTATTTCTGCAACGTTCTCTTCGAGATCATCTTTCCAGACCAGCTCTCCGGATACGAACGGGCTGTCTCCTTCCTTTACGACGCGCACGCGGTTGACCGGCGCAACTTTGCGCAGAATCGTCTCTATATGCTTGTCGTTTATCGTAACGCCCTGCGAACGGTATACTTCCTGTATCCCGTCAAGAAGGTAATGCTGCACGGCTTTCAGCCCTTCGACTTCAAGCAGCTGCTGGGGATCGATATAGCCTTCCGTCAGCTTCTGCCCCTTCTTTACATGAGCGCCTTCCTCCACTCCCGACAGCAGGTTCTGTGAGGCGGGGATGTTGTACGAGATGCGCTCTTCGTTTCCGTCTTCAGAATCTTTTTCGATGATTATCTTGCGCTTGCCGTCAGTCTCGCGGAGCTCAACTATTTTCCCCGTCTCTTCGGCCAGTATGGCGACCTTCTTCGGGCGGCGGACTTCAAAGAGCTGCTCTATGCGCGGCAGACCCTGCGTGATATCTTCGCCGGTAAACTGGCGTACGCCTCCTGTGTGGAAGGTGCGCATCGTCAGCTGCGTGCCGGGTTCTCCTATAGACTGAGCGGCAACCACTCCGACGGACTCGCCTATCGCTATCTTCTTGCGCGTGGCAAGATCACGGCCGTAGCAGGCGCGGCATATGCCGTGTCTGAGACCGCAGGTAAGCGGGCTGCGGACTTTTACTGATTCTATTTCTCCTGCGTCGTACAGAGATTCTATATACTTTGCCTTCTCCGTGCTTATCTCTTCGTTGCGTGAAAGAAGTACTCCTCCGGTGCGGGGATCCGTGACATCCTCAAGGCTTATGCGGCCGGCAAGGCGTTCGGACATCGGGATAGTGGCCTTGCCGTCCTGCTGCAGCAGCGGACGTATCTCGATGCCGGCATGCGTCCCGCAGTCTTCTTCCATTACGATGAGATCCTGCGCCACATCGACGAGACGACGCGTCAGATAACCTGATTTTGCCGTGCGCAGCGCGGTATCGGCAAGTCCTTTTCTCGCTCCGTGCGTGGATATGAAGTACTCGAGCGTATTGAGGCCTTCTTTGAAGTTGGCCACTATAGGATAGCGTATTATGCGCCCGGACGGGTCGGCCATAAGGCCGCGTATGCCGGCCATCTGAGCGACCTGCCCGCGGGAGCCGCGCGCTCCGGAATCGACCATGATCCTCAGCGCGTTGCCCATATCAAGGCCGTCCATTATCTTGTCGGCGATGCGGCGCCCGGCGTCCGACCAGAGGATATCCTTCTGGCGCATATACTCGTCTTCTGTCAGAATACCCATCTCATACTGGCTTGTAAGATCTTCTTCCTGTACGAGCGTAACGGCGAGTATTTCCTTTTTCTCGGGAGGAACTACGATATCTCCCACCCCGAGGCTCACTCCGCTCACCGTTGACCAGCGGTAGCCGAGGGATTTTATCGCGTCGAGCATCTCCACCATGCCCGTCTGCCCGACTCTGTCGTAGGCGTCGTCAAGCAGCTTGCCCATTTCCTTCTTATTGATCAGTTCATTCTTATAGCGGAAACTCGGATGCAGCGCGCAGTTGAAGAGCACGCGCCCCGGGCAGGTCTCGATCCATTTGCCGTCGGCGCTTTCGCACTCCCAGCTTGGGTCTTTCTTAAGGTATATCTTCGAATTGACCTGGACGAGCTCATGGTCGAGCGCGGAGAGAACGTCGTCCATATCGCGGAAGTGCAGTCCCTCGCCCTTGCAGCCGTCCGCCATGTTCGTAAGATAATATACGCCCAGTATGATATCCTGAGTAGGCGTGACGACAGGTTTTCCGCTTGCGGGAGAGAGCAGGTTGTTGGACGAAAGCATAAGCACCCGGGCCTCTGTCTGTGCTTCAAGCGACAGGGGAACGTGTATCGCCATCTGGTCGCCGTCAAAGTCGGCGTTGAACGCCGTGCATACGAGCGGATGCAGGCGTATGGCCTTTCCTTCTATAAGAACAGGCTCAAATGCCTGAATGCCGAGGCGGTGCAGCGTAGGCGCACGGTTCAGCATAACCGGATGGTCTTTTATGATTCCTTCCAGTATGGCCCATACCTCGTCGCGGCCGCGTTCTATAAAGCGGCGCGCGCTCTTGACGTTAGGAGCAAGTCCGCTCTCCACCAGCTTGTGCATTACGAACGGCTTGAAAAGCTCAAGCGCCATCTGCTTCGGGACCCCGCACTGATAGATCTTGAGGTGAGGCCCTATGACTATGACCGAACGTCCTGAGTAGTCTACGCGCTTTCCGAGCAGGTTCTGGCGGAAGCGTCCCTTCTTGCCCCTCAGAAGGTCAGTGAGGCTCTTAAGAGGTCTGTTGCCGGCGCCGAGCACCGCTTTTCCGCGGCGTCCGTTGTCGATAAGAGCGTCCACCGACTCCTGAAGCATCCTCTTTTCATTGCGCACTATGATCTCAGGCGCTTTCAGCTCCTGAAGCTTGCGCAGCCTGTTGTTTCTGTTTATCACGCGGCGGTAGAGGTCGTTCAGGTCCGACGTGGCAAAGCGTCCGCCGTCAAGCTGGACCATCGGGCGCAGATCCGGCGGTATTACGGGAAGGACCGACAGCACCATCCACTCGGGGCGGGACTCGCTTTTGCGGAAATCCTCCGCCACCTGAAGGCGCTTTACAAGCTTGCGCTTTTTCTGCCCGGAGCTTTCGGCTATCTCCTCGCGGAGCTCTTCAACGAGCGTATCTATGTCTGTCTGGCAGAGCAGCGAGTAAACGCCCTCCGCCCCGATGCCCGCGCGGAATCCTTTATCATACGCGGAGCAGAGCAAAGCTTCGCGTTCAAGCACTATATCACCGCGCTCGAACGGGGAGGACCCGCCGTCTATTACTATGTAGCATGGATCCTCTATCATATCCACTTCTTCCACGGTCTGCATGCGCTTCGGGAATTTCTGCGACCAGAGATCCTCTTCGCTCTTCGATATTATGTCGTTCTTTTTGAACGGCAGCGTTGTGACGCTGGTTATTATGTATGCTTCCTGGTTGTTTATCACAGCGCGTTTGCATACGGCGTCAGGCGTCTTTTTAAGCCTGGCGTTCTTCTCGGTCTCTGATATTATTTTTGTTTCCGCGGTCTCACTTCCGGCGTCTTTTTCCGTGCCGTCAGCTTCTTCGGTTATCCTGTATGCGGCTTCGGCCTTAAAAAGGCCCTCACCGTAATCTAACCTGATGCGGGAAAGCTGCTGGGCCGTGATGATATCGCCCTCCTGCAGCGGCACTTCGTCGGCCCTGACAACGCGGAACGCTTCTTCAGCCTTGAATTTGTCTGGGTCGTAGAAGCGATGTATGCGCTCTTCGGAGGCCGTCATCAGGTCTCCCTTGCGCACCTTGTCAAATCTGCGGCCGTCGCTGACAGCTTTGTATACTTTCTCGCGGCGGCGCGTGGGAGCAAAGTAGACCACTTTTTCCAGATCTTTTGTGGATGCACCGAGCAGAAGGCTCAGACGGCTCGGGATACCCCTCAGGTACCATATATGCACGACAGGGGCCGCAAGCTCAATATGTCCCATACGCTCGCGGCGGACGCGGTTGTCGGTAACCTCGACGCCGCAGCGCTCGCATACCACGCCGCGGAACTTCGGTCCGCTGCGCTTATACTTGCCGCAGGCGCATTCGTAACTTCTGATCGGTCCGAATATCCGTTCGCAGAAAAGACCGTCCTTTTCGGGGCGCAGTGATCTGTAATTTATCGTTTCCGGTTTTTTCACTTCTCCGCTTGAAAGTTCCCTGACTCTTTCGGGAGAAGAGAGTTTCATCCTTACGCCGGCGATTTCATGCGCAACATTTGCCATTAATATTCATCCCCCTGATCATCGCTCTTCGGCTCGTTCTCAAAGAGATCGTCGTTCAGCACGGCCGCTTCCCGCTCCTCATCCGTCTCATGCAGTTCGATGGCGCTGTATTCGGCGGCGCTTTCACTGCTGAAAAGGTCGTCTCCGTCAAGCGTTTTGTGCGATGCGCCAAATTCGGCGTCAAAATTGTCGACTGTTGAATCCGGCTTGAACGAAACATGACGCTGTCCTCTGTCGTCATCATCATCGCTCAGCACAAGTTCTCCGAACGTCCCGTCCGCGTATTTGATCTCAACGTCCAGCGCAAGTCCCTGCAGTTCTTTTATAAGGACGCGGAACGATTCCGGGACGCCCGGCTTTGCGAGATTTTCGCCCTTTACTATGCGTTCATATGTTTTCAGGCGTCCTCTGATATCGTCGGATTTGACGGTCAGCATCTCCTGGAGCATATGCGCGGCGCCGTAGCCTTCGAGAGCCCAGACTTCCATTTCTCCGAAACGCTGCCCGCCGAACTGAGTCTTTCCTCCGAGGGGCTGCTGCGTGATAAGGCTGTACGGGCCTATCGAGCGGGCGTGGATCTTGTCGTCCACAAGGTGTATAAGCTTAAGCATATACATGACGCCTACCATTACTTTGTTTGCCATAGGCTCGCCGGTGCGGCCGTCATAGATCGTGATCTTGCAGTCGTCGCGCATATCGGGATATCTGTTTTCCTGTATCCATTTGATATCGGGAGCCATATCCTCGGCGGTCGCGGAGTCGAATACCGGCGTTACGACCTTATATCCCTTCTGCATCGCGACAAAACCGAGCATCGTTTCAAGGACCTGTCCCAAATTCATTCGGCTCGGAACGCCGAGAGGGTTGAGAACGACGTCGACAGGCGTCCCGTCTGAAAGGAACGGCATGTCTTCTTCAGCCATAATGCGCGATACAACGCCCTTGTTGCCGTGGCGCCCGGCCATCTTGTCGCCCTCTGTGATCTTGCGGAACTGGGCGACATAGACCTTGACCACTTCGTTTACGCCGGGGCTCATATCCTCGCTGTTCGTCTTGCGGCTCAGGCGCTTTATCTCAACGACGGTGCCGCCCTCTCCGTGCGGGACGCGGAGCGATGTGTCGCGCACCTCGCGCGCCTTCTCTCCGAATATCGCGCGCAGCAGCCGCTCTTCGGGAGACTGGTCGGATTCTCCTTTGGGGGTCACCTTGCCTACCAGGATGTCTCCTGCCTTCACCTCGGCTCCGACGCGCACGATGCCGTCGTCGTCAAGCTGCTTGAGCGCGTCTTCCCCGACGTTCGGGATATCGCGTGAGATCTCTTCCGGCCCCAGCTTGGTGTCGCGCGATTCGACCTCATACTCTTCTATATGTATGGATGTATAGAAATCTTCCTTAACGAGCCGCTGTGACAGCAGTATCGCGTCTTCAAAGTTATAGCCTTCCCATGAAACGAAAGCCACGAGAACGTTGCGCCCCAGCGCAAGTTCTCCTTCGTTGCAGGCCTGACCGTCGCCTATGATCTCGCTTTCGTCAACATGCTGCCCTGTATGGACTATGGGACGCTGGTGAATTACGGTTCCCTGGTTTGAGCGTCTGAACTTCGGCATGCGGTATTCGTCGCGGGAGCCGTCGTCGGCGTCTATCACTATACAGTCGGCGTCGACATATGAGACTGTGCCCGCTTTGCGCGAAACTACGCAGGAACCGGAGTCCTTTGCTATACGATGCTCTATGCCAGTGCCTACGATAGGCGAATCCGGGAATACCAGCGGGACTGCCTGGCGCTGCATATTGGAGCCCATAAGAGCGCGGTTTGCGTCGTCATGTTCAAGGAACGGTATAAGCGCCGTCGAGATGGAAACGATCTGCTTAGGCGATATATCAAGGAAATCCAGTTCCTTCGGGTTGATCTCTATCGTGTTGTCCTTGTGACGGACATAAATGCCGCCTGTCTGAGAGGGCAGGACATTGCCCTCGTCATCCATGGGCAGGTCGGCGCGTCCGACATAGAAATCGTCCTCTTCGTCAGCGGAGAGATAGACTATCTCGTCAGTTACCTTGCCGTCCCTGACCCTGCGGCGCGGGCAGACGAGAAAGCCGTACTCATTGATTCGCGCAAACGAAGCAAGCGAGGTAACGAGCCCGATGTTGGGGCCTTCAGGCGTTTCTATCGGGCAGACCCTGCCGTAGTGCGTATGATGCACGTCGCGGGCTTCAAATCCCGCGCGTTCGCGCGACAGACCGCCGGGGCCGAGAGCCGAAAGGCGGCGCCTGTGCGTAAGCTCGGCCAGAGGATTGGTCTGATCCATGAACTGCGAAAGCTGCCCCGAACCAAAAAATTCGCGCAGCGCTGCGGAGATCGGGCGCACATTTATAAGATCCTTCGCCATTGCCGAAGAAAGATCCTGAGTTGTCGTCATGCGCTCGCGCGCTATACGCTCCATGCGCAGCAGTCCGATTCGGACCTGGTTCTGCAGCAGTTCTCCCACCGCGCGGACGCGGCGGTTGCCGAGATGGTCTATGTCGTCCGTATGTTCGTTGCCGTCGCGCAGACGGATAAGGCCTTTGATTATCGCCACGATATCGGTCACGGTGAGCAGTCTCTCACTCTGGGATATGTCAAGATGCAGGCGGCGGTTTATCTTGTATCTGCCTACGCGTCCGAGGTTATAGCGGCGCGGGTCAAGGAAAAGGCTTTCGAAGTACTCGTTTGCGTTCTCCATACGCGCCGGTTCGTTTGGTTTCAGCTTGCGGAATATCTCAAGCCTCGCGGTATCGGCGGAATCTGTCCTGTCTGCTTCTATCGTCGCCGCTATCGCGGGATCGATCTTCCAGACGCGGACCTTTGTGCGTCCCTGGTTCCAGAGCTCTTCCATGTGCTCTTTCGTAAGCCGCGTGTTGCGGCGGATGCGCACCGTATCCGAACCG
Source organism: Synergistes sp. (assembly GCA_017537925.1). Taxonomy (GTDB): domain Bacteria; phylum Synergistota; class Synergistia; order Synergistales; family Synergistaceae; genus Synergistes. Next base: position 11,561 of record JAFYJW010000049.1, read on the forward strand.
TCGTTCGCGATTATATCCTCTGCGATAAGCCGGCCCGTAACTTCGTCGTCGACAAGGTCGGCCTCCTCCTCGACTCCGTCGAAGAGTGAGATGATGTCGTCAGTCGCCGGGACTCCGAACGCGCGCAGCATCATCGTCACCGGAATCTTTTTGCGGTTGTCTATCTTTACCGAAATAACGTTGCCGGGCGCCAGATCAAATTCTATCCACGCGCCTCTGTCGGGTATAAGTTTTGCAAGGAACGACTCCTGTCCGGGGATGCCCAGTTCGGCGCTGTAGTATATGCCGGCCGAGCGCGCCAGCTGGTTGACGACCACGCGTTCCGTACCGTTGATTATAAAAGTTCCCCTGCTTGTCATGGCGGGGAAATCTCCGAGATAGATCTCTTCTTCCTTGATTTCGCCGGTCGTTTTGTTGATCAGGCGGATCGTCGCACGAAGCGGTCTCGACCATGTAAGGTCCCTGCTGCGTGCCTCATCCAGACTGACCTGAACCGGATCGACGTAATATTTTACAAACTCGAGGACAAATTTGCCGTCAAAGCTTTCGATCGGAAAAACTTCGTCGAAAAGCTCCTGGAGCCCCTGGGACTCACGGGATTCAGGCTCCCTGTCCGCCTGAAAAAACCACTGGTAGGAGTTGCGCTGCACTTCTACCAGATCCGGCAGTGCAATAAGGTTCTTCTCTTTTCCTAAGACCCTGCGCCGCTCAAACGCTTTGCCCGAAGTTTCTTTTACGTGCACGGGAGAACCTCCCCATTTGAGAATATGGAAAAAATGTACAATCGTACAAATGGACATTATAGCAAAAAAGCGACAACTGTCAATAGACAGACGTCGCCTGTTTTCACTTTTTGAAGGTATTCTCTTTTCGGCACAACCGTGCGCTTGCAGTATTATGAATCACGAAGCAGAATTTTGTCAAGCAAAAAGATAAAAAAATCCCCTTTATTCCCTTTAAAAAGATTTATATCCTATCCTTTTCTGCACATACTACGGTGCGCTGCACTGATAAATGCTATAATAGCCAAATGCATTTAAATTGGAGGAATAAGGATGGCAGACTTGATCCTTACACAAGACAGAAAAAAGGAAAGTAAAAAAAAGATAGTTTCCGATAAACTTAGAAACCTTATAGAAACAAGCTCCTTTGCTCAGGGAGACAAACTGCCGTCGGAGCGCGAGCTCGCGCAGATGCTCGGCGTGAGCCGCAACGTGCTTCGCGAGGCAATCGTTTCGCTTTCCTCCGAGGGTATACTCGAAGTCCGTGAACGCCAGGGGATATTCGTGAAGGATGTCGAAGGCTATGACTTGCTTGAATCTCTTCAGGGGATACAGCTCCTGCCTGCCGACTTCATACTCTATCAGCTCGAAGTCCGCACGATAATTTCCGTACCGGCCGCACGGCTTGCCGCTCAGCGCCGCACCGATGAAGATATACGCCGGCTACACGAATGCTATGAGTCTTTCGCCGCCTGCCCATATTCGACACCTGAAGAAATGGAACAGAGCGGAAAGTGGGAGGCACTGCTGCACCACCTTGTGACGGAGGCTGCGCATAACCCGATACTCTCGAGAATAAATGAAAGCGTCAACGCGCTCGTCGAAAAAAATAATCTCCTGCTGCACCCGAACCTCGTTGCGGATGATGGTTGGATGCCGCATATTATCGAGCAGCACGCAAAGATAATAAAAGCGATAGAGGAAAGAGATTCCCGGACCGCCGGAGACGTGCTGCTGGAGCATATGATAGAATCCGTTAAAAAGACGAACGAAAGGCATCCTGAAACCGTTGAGAGGATACAGAGTACTGTCCTTCTGATATAGAGTTGCTGCTTTCAGAAAAACAAATCTGCGAAACCGCGCACTGACATTTTCAGCCGCGCGGTTTTTTTTGCGCACATCACCGAACATGCAGACTTTTTCTCTTTTCTTGCCTCTTTTTCCGGCACATGGTTAATCGTGAAAATGCTTCCCAGATAACCCTATACGAAATCAGTGCATGAACCTGGTTTTCTGCATCAGCTAATTTATGCAGATCTCCGGAATGCTGCCGATCTTTGCCTGAGCTTCTATCTTAACAGCTTACAGCCCGGGCTGCTCCTGCTTCGTTTTCTCTGCAAAATTGGCAGGCAAATCAGCAGACCCCGATAGATTATTGGTAAATTTTTGTCTTGACAGAAACGTTCTTTCATTTATAATTTAAGTCATCGTTGGTAGTTCCTTGGTTGTACCACATGGCGTGGAATTTTTTAGGTATTTTTCTGTTTGTTTGCTTTGACGCAAGAAGTAAACGGAAAATGAGGAAAATATGCCGTTAAATGGGCATTCTGACTCTCGGGGCAGACGGTAAAAGGCTGATCAAATATGCCTTAGAAATTATGATCACTTAAAGAAGGGAGCTCGTAACAGGAAAAGCCTCAAAAAAAAACAGCGTGAAATGTCAGACGTGGTTTTTGAAAAGAGTATGCAGTAATCATTCAGTCAGTGTTTTTTGATCAAGTTTTGAGGAGGGAATTCTTATGAAAAGAACTTTCACAGTGGTAGCTGTTATATGCGCGTTATTTGCGGTCTTAGCTCCCGCGACTTTTGCCGAGGCAAAAACCCTGAAAATGTATATCCCTAACGCTTATGTCAAAGAGAGCCAGCAGGCTCAGGGATTCCAGGCTGCAGTGGATCAGATCAAAAAAGATACAAACGGCCGGGTAGACATCAAAATATATTATGGCGGACAGCTTTGCGGCAGCTATGAGGACGCAATTGACGAATGCCGTAACGGGACTATAGATTTAGCGGCGACATGGCCGACAAAGAAGTATGATAAAAGGTTTGACCTGCTTAACCTGCCTTGCTTCGCGCCGCTTGGCTACAAACAGTACGGCGAGATCATGTTCTCCAAAAATTCCATCGTCCCTGATTTTATGAATAAAGTTATGACAGAAGTCGGAGTTACAAGCATTGGCGGCTTCCCTGAGTGCTATACGACCTACAGCTTCGCAAAGGGCAAGCGCCCCAAAGATTTCAACGGCTTTGAAAAGAAGAACAGAAGTCTGCGCGTACCCGGAATGCCTCCTTACAGAGACGCTGCCGCCGCTATGGGTTACCAGACTGTAACTATGGACAGCTCAGAGATGTGGAACGCCATGCAGACAGGACAGGTCGACGGCGGCGCGGCTTCCCCGCTTGAGGAATGCTGGTTCCTTGGCAGAGACATCGTCAAGCACATCGACTATAACAAATTCTGCTGCCCCCCAACGTGGATAATCTGCAACAATGAACTGTGGGCTTCGTTCTCGCCGGATGACCAGAAGACCATCGTCAAAAACTTCTACGACAGCGCTATGAAGGTTCTTGCCAACCTGGAAAAAAGAGAAGCCGAATACATGGCGAACTTTAAGAAGATCGGAACAGAGATCCATACCTACAGCGATCAGGAGATATATAAACTGCACGCAGAACTTCGCAAAAAGGTGTGGCCGAATTACTACGATGCTATAGGCGAGGAATTCCTGCGTAAGCTCGACAGTCAGGTCGCTTCCATGAAGCCCTAAGACAGCGAAATACAAGGTATAGACTGAGTTTCAGATAATTTTATCCGGTTAATGCCGTAATGTTGCGCACGGGGATGAGGCTGTCTCTTCCCCGTGCAACGAAAAGGGAAGTGACGGAGCAATGGGGGAAATCAAATTTATCTATAAAATTATGGATTCAAAGTTTGAGAAGAATCTGGCCCGCCTGGAAAAAATAGTGATGGTCATCACGACCGTGATAATGCTGACGATACTTGCCATCGTCGTAGGAATGAGATATATCGTCCATAAAGATTTTTACGGATACAACGAGATAGTGCTTGCGGATTCGTTTTGGATGTACTTCATCGGAGCCGCTTTCGCCATGCGCAGGGAGGAACACATAAAAGCCGACATACTTAAAAATTTTGTAAGTAAAAAGGTAGCTGCGGTTATGAGGCTGCTGGCAGATATACTGCAGACTGCTGTAAACTACGCCATGGTAGTCCTTTCGTTCAACCTTGTTGCGGCGAATTATAAAGCCTGGACTATCACCCCGCTGTGGGAGATTCCTTTTTTTGTTCCGCAGATATCTATTTTTATATCGTTCGTCCTTATGGCGTTTTATCTGACGATCTTCATGATCAGGGATTACAACGATCTGGTCGTACTGTTTAAGGGAAGGGATTAAAGATGTCCTCATTATCGCTGATCGGTATAGCCATATTGATAATAATCGGCGGCCTGCTTCTTGGAGCATATATACAATATGCATTTTTGGCGGCCGCTTTCTTTCTTGTAGGAACGCTGGGGTATAAGACAAGCTTCATGCTTACCTATGGTTACAGCGTCGTCAATTCGATCGTCCTCCTCTGCGTCCCACTCTTCATCGCCGTAGGATTGCTTATGAATCAAAGCGGCATAGGTAAAAGCCTTGTGGAATTCGTTTCTATTTTTGTGGGGAGGGCGAAATGTGGGCTGGCGGTCGTTGCTGTCGTAGCCAGTGCGGCATTTGGATCGATAGCTGGCAGCAGCCTTGCGACACTTTCGTGCATAGGTACGATAATGAAGCCGCGCTGCGCAGAGGCCGGATATGACAGAGGTTTTACTGCGGCGCTCGTCTCATGCGCCTGCCCCTTAGGCCTGCTTATACCGCCGAGCGCTCATATGGTGCTCTATTCATGGGCAGGACGCCAATCGCTGCTTGCCTGCTTCCTTGCAACGGTCGGCCCGGGTCTCCTGCTGGTTTTCATGCTTTCGCTCTGCAGCTTCTTTATTTTAAGGAAAAACCCGAATATCAAAGTAAACGAAAAGATACCTCTTCCGGAACTCCTTACACTTGCAAGAAAGAGGACAGGAGCCGCATTCCCTGCGCTGCTGATGCCGATTATCGTTCTCGGCGGCATATACGGCGGTTTCTTCACACCGACAGAAGCTGCCGCTGTAGCGGTATTGTATACGATCCCTGTGGGATTCTTCGTCTACAGAAAGCTGACGCTGAGAAACCTCTACGATACCCTGGTTGAAACGGCCGCAAGCACGGGAGTCATTATGGTAATGATATTCTGCATAATGATATTGAGCCGCATATATATAATGGAAGATCTGCCCGCTATGATCACGGAGCATCTTAAAAGCTTCTCGGACAACAAGTATGTGATCCTGCTCTGTACGAATGTGATCCTTCTGATAATCGGCATGATAATGGACGATACGAGCGCTATTCTTCTTTGCGCGCCTATCTTTATCCCGATACTTGAGGAATTTGGCGTACACCCGATTCACTTTGCTGCAATAATGGGCGTAAATATCGGGATAGGCGTTCTCACTCCGCCGACCGCGCCGAGCCTCTACTTTGGTTCGAACGTGATGAAGGTGGAGGTGGCAGAGATGCTGCCCACGACGTTGAAGCTTCTTCTGTTTGCCTGGCTGCCGACGCTTTTGGCGGTAACTTATATACCTGCGCTTGCTCTCTGGCTTCCAAATACACTTCTTGGCGGCGTACTGTAACGGCGGCTGTGGCAAAATAACTGCAAAGTCTTATCCTTTCGCGCCCTGACACGCAGGCGCATTACGATCGTTTTTCCCCCGTCTGCGGTATTGCGCAAGGTCCTCCAGCCTAAGCGCAATAACAGCGGCAAACAAAGACCGGGTCCGCGGATATATCTGCCATCAGCCGCTTTCCTGCGTCTCTTAAGAATCCAGCCAGATAAAATGTCCCGAGACATTTTATCTGGCTGGTCCTTATTTAAAAAGCTGGAAGCATATAGAATTCCCCGCAGAATAATTGAAAATTACCGGTTACCCTTCTTCCCTCCTCTTGGTTACTCGTATATCTGCGCTCTTGCCGATCTTTCGGCTTCGATCAGCATCGCCTGCTGTTCCTCCGCCGTCATCTTGTTCCTGAAAAAGCCGATCTCCTGAGCGTCTTTCATATTCGATACATCCGGCGTTATGCGGAATATCTCCGCTTCGGGGATAGTGACGGATGCGGCGTCGTTTTCCTCGTCATAGCTTACTTCCACGTTCTGAAGGTCCGTAGTGAGGTCGACCGTGACGGGTACTGTCAGCCTGAACTGCTGTTTTGTCCCGGAAACAGCTGTATCGGGAAACGGTATGTTGAGCTTGGAAAGAGCGCTTTCAATGCTGACTTCAAGTGTGTCGGTGCAGGTGACCAGCTTCTGCTGCTCCAGTATCTTCTATTTGAGTATGGGCACAGTCATCGTATTTTTGGGGCGCGCCCTTCATCTTTTGCGTTTTTCTCTCTTCTGTTTTCTTCTTCCTGTACTATGCTGGTTTTTTCTTCAATTTCTACTACATCGCCTATCTTCCCTGCATACGTGAATATCTGCGTATCTTTTCCGCTATACGCTGCGGCGAAGGCGCGCCGCTGAAACTTATCCCGTAACACTGCGTAGCAGCTGTGCCGGCAAATATCGTTCCTACGAACAGAAGTCTCTCAGCAATGCTTTGCTTTATCTCTACAGACTGGATGTATTTAAGCGCGACTTCTGTCCTGTTCACCCGGACCAGGCCTTTTTTGCAAAACAGTGAATCTGGCGTAAGTATCAGTGCTGAACTGTACTTTTTCCACACGATGACAAAGAGCGGGAATGTCAGCCATCAGAAAGGCCAGTAGTTGTAAAAGCTGCGCATCGCAGGTCTGTAATTATTGACGGCATTCAGTCAATGTCTGCACGTCCCTTTATCAGTGTATTCGATGGTTTTTTCCTTCTGTTCTGCGTCAATTTAATTATCAGTATGCGACAAGATAGAGTGCGCTGCCCGCACGCTCGGCTAATATTTATGATCATGCAGGCAAAAGCGGCGTTTTTGATAATGCGTACAATGAAGGAATTTGCTGCTGTTTTGAGCGATTCAAGGAATAAAAAAGACGCAGAGCTTTTGCCCTGCCCCATTATGTAAATTTGCCGTCTAAAAGAGCCGGCGGTTATTTTACTCTGCGGACCCTGTACATCCCGCTTATCGCGCGTATGCGCTCAAGCGCTTCGTTCTGTAAGTTTTCGAGATAAGACCGGCAAATACCGCATATCCTTCAAACCCGCAGGACTGCCGTCATGTGCCGAATACATGGCCGGTTAAGCCGCTAATTTTCTTTTTTTGACAGCACTGTGGAATAAAATGCGGTGAGAAGGATTATAGCGCCGCCCAACAGCTCTTTGTGCGTAGGTATCTCTCCGAGAAGCAGCGCCGCAAAGATTATGCCGTAAGGAGTCTCAAGGCTCGAAAGTATTGCCGTCGTCTGAGCTCTGACCACCTTCATGCCGCTGATGACCAGCGAGTGCGCAAGACCGGTAAAAACGACGCCAAGCAGGGCGAGCAGGCAGACGTCTTTCACGTATAAGAGCGGACGCAGGTAAAAGAACAGTGGAGCCAGCACTACCGCCGCAGTACATTGTTCGTAGAATGCCACGACCGCACCCTGGTACTTCTGCGCGAAGATCCTGTTGATCAGCGAAATGAAAGACCATGTAAAACTGCTGAGCATTCCCCAAGCTATGCCAAGCGTCATCGTGTTGGAAAGATGGAATTCAGGCACGATGATGATCACACCAATAAACATGACGATTGCACAAACCAGATCTTTTTTCTTCAGCCTTTCGTGAAACATCACCGGCTCAGCGAATGTCACGAAAATCGGGTAAGTGGCGAATGTAATCAGCGCTATGGCTACAGTAGATACCTTCACGGACTGGTAAAAAGATGACCAGTGCAGCGCCAGCACCGCGCCGGTGAAGATGATCATGAGATATTCCTTCAGATAATCAAGCCTGAAGTCTATATGTTTTATTTTGAAAAGAACAAAAAAGGATATGCTTGAAAAGACAACCCTGCCAAATGTGATCAGGGGGGCCGGAAGGGAGACGAATCTGCCGAAAAGCCCCGTCGCCCCGAAGAGCAGAACAGCAATATGTATTTTGAGCAGACTTTTCGCTTTTATGTCCATCAAAATCACCTGCCATCCAAACGAGACAATACGAACCAAAAGAAGCGTATCATGCCTCCCTGTGGTTTTTCTGACGCAAATTTTATTCTATTACAACGTTGTTAACTTTGACCGTGACGCCGGCAGCCTTTTTGAAAAGCAGCGCCTTTTCGCGCATGAACTGCGCATCCGGCGGCTGTATCTCGTCAAGTTCGTATTCTTTTTCCAGGCGCCTGTAGGTCTCGGTTCCGAGCCTGTGGTATGCAAGGAGTTCCATGAAGCGGAGTTTTTTCAGGCCTTTTACGTATCCGGCAAGTTTTATCAGATCTTCCTCTTCGTCGTTTATTCCCGGTATCAGCGGCGTGCGTATGACTGTGCCGAATTGGTAAGCGCTTGCGTCC
>JAFYJW010000050.1 GCA_017537925.1 Synergistes sp.
ATAGGTGCGGCCTGCTACCATAGAAAGACCGGTGCTGCCGTCGAAGCCGCCCACCTGGAATGAGGTTATCACGGGCGGCGTGACCTGAGGCGGCGCCGGCGGGTTGACGTCTCCGGGGTTCACAGCGCCGAGTTCAGGTGCTGCAGCGTCGCGCGCACGGGCTGTCAGGTCTGTTTCGATCATGCTCTGCTCAACTTCGTACTCGCCTGCGATACTCGAAAGTGCCTTGCCGGTGAGGGTCGCGCCGGCATCTTCCAGCGCTATGCCGCCTGTCTGCACTACTTCGACCGAATGTCCGTTGGGACGTGTGTAGGTCACACGCGACAGCGTGCCGCCGGATATGGTCTTGCAGCTCCGCTTGTTTACAAGCGGGCAGTTATAAATGCTTTCCGTTGCAAGGATGCTCGGTGAGACTGCGCAGTTGTCAAATGTGATCGGCGTCTCGACAACTTTACTATTGTCAAACTCGAGCCTATCCATTTGGTAGATCTCATCCCCGTCATGACAGATGACACAGTTGACAAAGCGCGTCCGGGTCTTGTCGCAGTTAAACATGATTTCCCCGCCGGTCCTTGCACGGTTTCCGGTAAACGTGCAGTGGATAAACGTCAGATAGCTGCCGTCGATGTAATCGCCGTCGAGGTAACTCATGGCGTAGTAGGCGCCGCCGATGCCCTGCGGATTCCCGTCCGGGTATTCGCCGATCTCAAGAGCGCTGTTGCCGGTAAAGAGGCAGTTGATAAGAGTGGAACTATTCCCCTTAATTCCACTGAACAAAACAGCACCGCCCAACTCGCATTTTGCGCCGCCGTTATCCACGAAAGCGCAGTTTTTAAAGATCGTTTTTGCGTTGCAGTCGACCGCGCCGGCATAGGGAACCCCGATTCCGAGGACCTTGTTGCCGGTAAAATCACAGTCCGTCACAGTGATATTTCTGGCTTCATTTCTGATTCTAAGCGCAACTCCGCTGTCTCCGCTGTTGTTCTTAAACTCGCAGCCCTGCAGCACGGCAGACTCCACAAATTCGAGAGACACCCCGGCAGCTATGCCCTCAGATCTGTTATTCGTAAAGGAACAGTTTGTAATTACCGCCGTGCCTTCCTCGAAGCAGGCCGCGCCGCCGTAACCGGTGTTATTCCATCGCTCTATATCTGTTGGGTAGCGTTTGTTGGTGTTGCCCGAGAATGAGCAGTTCGTAAGCGTTGTGTGTCCCATTGAATTAAGGCATATGCCGTCGCCGGCCATGACTGTGTTGCCGGTGAAATCGCAGTCGGTAAACGTCGCAGTGCAGCCTCTGTTCACGCATACGACCCCGCGGGTGGTGCTGTATAACGAAGCGTCAGTGGAATCGTTGTTCCTGAATGTGCAGCCTTCGGCCGTTATACTGCTTCTGACGCTGGTGTAAACAGCTGCCCCGTATCTGGCATTGCCGTTCTGGATAACGAGATCCCGGAGCGTTACTTCCGCGCCTGTTATCGTAAGCACGGTGCCGAGCGCCCCGCCGTCCAGTATCGGCTTTGAACCGCTGTTTCCAATTAGCTTCACCGGGTGTGTCACCGTGAAGCAGCCGACGTAGGTCCCGGGCGCTATGTTGATGGTGTCGAAGAGCTCGTTTGCCAGAGCGCCTTGAAGGTCAGCCGTGTTGGTGACGGTGGTGGAATCCGCCCATGCCGGGGCTGTGAAGAGCAGCGCAAGCATGCACAATGCCAGAATCCGTTTTATCATAAAAAATACCTCCCTGATAAATTGTTTTCCTTAAACATAAAAACAAAAGCCGTATTCCCGGATAACCGATATTCGCAAAACCGCAGGCTTTCGTCAAAAAACCGAAATCACGGAAGCAGCGAACTTTATCGATACGTTCTGCAGATATTTCCGTCAATGCCCGTCTTTTGTTTAAATTTTCAAAAAAATATATCAAAAGAGCATATTGTATAACTTAAAAAATTACTGTTTTAATTATACTGTTTTTTGAAAAGTACAGCAATTATTTTGAGGACCGCGGCAAAGGGAAACTGCGTGGACGCCGCCGAATGATGCTGATTCGGCGTGGAACAAAGCACTTTTTTATTATAAAATGCAGCAGGATATACAGAATAATGTAAGGCGGCGGAATTATGATAATAATAGAAATACCGGGCAGGAAAACTCTTGAGATCAGCTCTGTCGTGCTGGATTACAACGGAACGATAGCGGCAGACGGCGAACTCGTGCCGGGAGCTTCCGAGAAGATAAAAAAGCTGTGCGGCATGGCGCAGGTCTTTATACTTACGGCCGATACGTACGGCACGGTAAAAGAGCAGTGCCGCGGGCTCGGCGCGGAGGTAAAGACATTTCCGCGCGCGAAGGCGGCTGTATGCAAGGAAGAGATCGTGCGCTCCATAGGCAAAGGCACGGTATGCATCGGAAACGGCTTCAACGATATCGAGATGTTCGACGCAGCCGACCTTTCGATCGCCGTGATGGATCTCGAAGGAACATGCGCCGCTCTTCTGCCTCACGCGGACATTCTCGTAAGAAGCGCGGAAGAGGGGCTCGACCTGCTGCTTCATACCGACCGCATCAAAGCGACCCTCAGGACTTAAGAAGCGACAGTACGCCCGTTTCTGCTGAACTATATGCGATTTGCGGAGGGCAGTTCACGACATTCGGACATGAATTGCTCCTTGCACCGCGTGAATCTATGCAGGCGTCATAAATTGTCCTGCGGTCATGGATTGCGCCAAATCGCGTAGAGGAGCAGTTCAATTCACGAAGACGCAACGGTAGATCGTGGCGCAGCCGAATCATGCCGCGAGGCGGCAATTCATTGTATTTAATATGAGTTGTCTCCGGACATGCTCAGACAGGTCTGCAGGGGTAAAAAAGAGAACTGGTGCCGGAAGGGAGGGTCGAACTCCCACGGGTGTTACCCCAGCGGATTTTGAGTCCGCCGCGTCTGCCATTCCGCCATTCCGGCAACTGGAAGATAATTTTATAACATTAGCTCCGGCCGGGCAATACTTTTTGTATATTTCTCTTTTTCAGGCAAAAACCATAACACGCACCGTCAGGCGTATAATATAATAAACAGTAATGAACGGTCAGGAGGGTTCCAATTGAAAACTATAACGCTGACACAGTATACAGTTAAAGATATAGAGGCGGAACCGTGGGTCAGGACATGGGACAACCTGATGAGATTCGGCGAGCGCATGACCCCGAAGATCGCTCCCCTCGACTTCAAGCTGCGCTTTCGGAAAATGATCATGGACGACCTTACCCAGGACAATCTGATGGCGGCAAACATGGTAACGATCGAATGCGCGGAAACCGGCCTTCAGGAAACGCCCATCGAGAATATGCTGTCGCTTGAGTTAGACTATACGGCCTGCCCAAGCTGCAAAACGCCCGACGGGCAGGAGTTCCCCTGCCGCACGTTCAAGGATTTCAACGGGGAAGAATGCCAGGCGCTGCCGGAGGAATTTTTCATGGAAGCTGTGCTGCGCACGGTATTTGCGTCAAAGCACGACCACAACTGCGGCGGGATGTGCGAATCCTGCGCAAGCGGCTGCGGGGACGAAGAGATAGGCATACGCACCGACGGACACGGTCACAGTCATAAACACTGACAGGAGGAAATTTATACATATGGCTCATTTCAACGTAACCACCAAGGGCGGGGACAAGGGCACTACTTCTCTTGCAAGCGGCGAGCGGGTCGCAAAAGACGACCGCAACGTTGAGCTTTACGGGACGCTTGACGAATGCCAGGCCGCGCTCGGGATGGCGCGCGCTTTCTGCACAAATGAAAGCATCGCAAAAGATATCTACTCCATTGAAGATTATATGTTCGGCGCGATGGCATATTTTGCGAAGTGCGATTACCCGGCGCCAGATCCTGCGATAATGGAGTGTATCTCAGAACGCGTCACTGAAGCTCTGCCCGAGAGCGCCATGTGCTTCGTGCGCCCCGGCGATACGAAATGCGGAGCCGCGCTTCACCTCGCGCGCACGATAGCAAGAAGGGCGGAGCGCATAGCCACGCCGCTTTTCCGCGAAGGGCAGCTCGAGGATAAAGCATATCAGTTCCTGAACCGTCTGTCAGACGTTATTTATGTGCTGTCGCTCGCTGTGGATGCGGAAGCGAAAGAAGAGAACAAATAAGCGCGAAAATCGGAGCTTATCATGGTAAAAAAGAGGCGGGCGCACGGCCCGCCTCTTTTATTGCCCGTACATCATATCTTTGCCGGCATACTGCCCCATGCTTACGGTTTCCGCTATTCAGCCGGTTTTTCTTTATCGCTTTCTTCAGGAGTTTCCGAGTATCTTTTCCACAGGCGCTTAAGGCGCTCTTCTATTCTGCTTTCCGCGCCTAATTTGCCTGGGAAATAAAATCTTCTTACTTCCGGCGTATAGGCCTGAGGGACCCAGTGATTGGGGTCGCTGTGCGGATATACGTAGCCGCTTCCGCCGTTGCGCAGATGCTCCGGAACTTCCATTATATTTCCGGCGCGCACGTTTGCGCACGCTGCGTCTATCGCTGTGTAGCTGCTGTTGCTCTTGGGAGCTGCGGCAAGGTATATCACGGCTTCGGCAAGAATGATTCTCGCCTCAGGCATACCTACGCGGTCCGCCGCTGCAGATGCGTTCTGCGCGATTATAAGAGCGGTCGGGTCCGCAAGCCCGACGTCCTCTGCCGCAAAAATGCAGAGGCGTCGGCAGATGAACCTGACGTCGTCCCCTCCCTCAAGCATGCGCGCAAGCCAGTACAGCGCAGCGTCAGGATCGGAGCCGCGCATGCTCTTTATAAGCGCGGATATCACCGCGTAATGGTCGTCAGCGCTTCTGTCGTAGCGCTGGGCGGCAGTGCCCGCGCTCTGCGCCGCTATCTCCTCCGTAAGGACGGAGCCTCCTCCGATCGCCGCCGCCGATACCGCCGCTTCAAGGCGAGTCAGCGCCTGCCTTGCGTCTCCACCGGCCATTTCTGCTATGCGGCGCAGCAGAGAATCGTCAGCTGTCACTTCGAGGCTGCCAAGCCCGCGCTCTTTGTCTGTAAGCGCCCTTGCAAGCAGCGCGCTGAGATCGTCGGTATTCAGCGGCTCAAGCGTGTAGACTACCATCCTTGAAAGCAGTGTCTTGTTTATCTCAAACCACGGATTTTCCGTGGTCGTCCCGACAAGTATAAGGTCTCCGGCTTCCACCGCCGGCAGCAGGACATTCTGCTGTTTGCTGTTGAAGTGATAGAGCTCGTCCACAAAGGCGACGGCAGCAGATCCTGTCAGGTTTTTTTCACGGCGTGCGCGCTCCACCATCTCACGCAGCGTTTCGACTTTGGCGCTCACCGCGTTTATCTCAAGCAGCGTCCTTCCGGTAACGGAGGCCATAAGACGGACAAGGGTGGTCTTGCCGACTCCCGGCGGGCCGTAAAGTATGCAGCTCGGGACGCGTCCGCCCTCAAGCAGAAGCCTGAGAGCTTTGCCTTTGCCGAGAATGTGCTGCTGCCCGGCGTATTCGTCGAGCGTGCGCGGGCGCATGCGTTCGGCCAGCGGCACTTCAAAAAGTTTTTTCCCGCCGTTCAGATCAAAAAGACTGTTTTCATCCATCGTTACGCACTATTCCTGCAATATGACCTTCAATCTCCGACGCATCCGAAGGTGCGGCAAGCGCAGACTCGCTTTCACTCAGCACGGTGACAAGCGGGAAGCGCGGCGCTATGAAGCTGCTCACTGTATCAGCCCACGTAAAACCCATGGACGCAGTATCAAAGGAGGGGTTTGCTTTCCAGTCCTCCGGGGAAAATGCCTTCCCGGCAGAAACGCTGAACGAGCCGGTGCCGAGAGACGCCGCGCGCAGGAGCCATGCGGCGGCGTCTGGAAGAGGATGTTCAGGCAGAGCGAATGTGCAGGAGTACGCGCGCTCCAGCCACGCCGCACCTTTTGCCGCATAAAGCTCCCTGTACTCCCAGGGGACATATTCTTTTTTATCTTCAAACGCTTTTACAAGATCCGTCATTTTCGGGAATATTACGTCTGCCCAACACTCCCATTCCCGTTCGTCGCGCTGTACCAACACCGCGCGCATGCCGGCGCGGCGGGCGCCCTGAAGGTCGTACAGGAAATCGCCGACATAGACGCAGCGGTGAGCCGGAGCGCCGATTCTTTCCGCGGCATAAAGCAGCGCACGCGGGTCAGGCTTTACGAACTCCATATTGTCGCGCCCCCATACATATTCAGGCAGCTCAAGCCCGATCACCTCTGCGCCGCGCCTTATCACATCCATGCAGTTGCGGGAAAGTATGCAAAAGGGGATGCCGTTTTCACGCAGCAGCGAGATCAGACGGAAGGCTCCGGGAACCGCAGTTGCCCTGTCGGCGCCTGACATCTCAAGCTGAATCAGGTCGCGGTTCAGCGCCTCCTGCATCTCAGGCGGCAGCGTATGCGCCTCTTCAAGCAGCATCGCGCGCCGGCCGCCGTAATACTTTTCTCTTATACCGGAAAAATCGAGCTTTGTATCCGCAATGACGCCGTCCCAGTCAAGCAGGAAACCGCCGGCGGCGGAAAGACTCCAATAAGGACGCATTTTGCCCCACCTCTTAATACAGGCAGATAAGACTCTGCGGCAGTGAATGCCTCAGCATTTATCGATTTATATTATATATCAGCGGGCTGTTTTATTCAGGCAAAGAAAAACCCCGCGTGGTCGTGTATGGGAGGTCTTGACCCGATCCTGTAAGGATATAAGAGCCGTCCCTTTGACCTGGTCGATAGCAAGTATCTCCGCCGCCTACGGGAAAAAACTCTTAACGGGCAAATTTGTTGGCTCAAGACTCAACCCATATTACACGCGCCCTGCAGGGTGTTTTTGCATAGCGATCAATTTATTAAATTATAGCCCGGCGCAGAAAAAAAACAAGTGGTCGGGGGCATTATGTCTAAAAAAAGCGCCCGCCGCGAGGGCGGGCACTTTTAGATCGCGGAATCTTATTATATGAACGCGGGTTCGAAGAACAGGTCGCCTTCCGCGAACCTTGAGAGGCGGAACCTGTGGAGGTCGACGAAGGGTTTCTCGCCCATGAGAAGCTCTTTGCAGACGCGTCCGCCGGAAGGACCGAACTGGAATCCGTGGCCGCTCCATCCGCAGTCGAGAAGAAGCCCTTCCACCGGCGCCCAGTCGATGATCGCGTTGTGGTCGGGGGTGTTGTCGTAAGCGCCGGACCACTGGTGGACGACACGTACGCCCTTCAGCGCCGGTATCCTCTTAAGAACGCTCGTTGTAACTCCTTCGAGGAACTTCGCGCTGTTTCCTGCGTCTACCGTATGCGGCTCATCCTGGTCGTCGCGGCCGAGGAGGAACGTTCCGTTCGGGCACTGCTTGAAGTAGGCGCCGTCGTCGAGGCAGAGGACCATCGGGCACTCAAAGACTTCGACGGGTTCTGTGATGAGGCAGTTATGGCGTTCCGGATAGACCGGCAGATCCACTCCTACCGTCTTTGCGAGCGGGGTCGACCAGGCGCCGGCGCAGAGGAGCACCTTCGGCGCATGCCACTCCTCGCCGTTCTCGGTAACTACGCCTTTGATCTTGCCGTTCTCGGCAAGCAGCTTCGCTACCGGCGTATAGTTTCTGATCGTAGCGCCGAGTCTCTTAGCCGCATAGCCGTAGGAGAGAGTCATCGTCTGCGGGTTGATATGTCCGTCTTCTCCGCAGAAAGCCGCGCCAACTATTCCATCAAGGTTCAGATAAGGCCAGCGCTCGTGAATCTCGGCCGGCGTAAGCATAACTGACGGAATATCGAGGCTCCTCTGCAGGTTGACGTTTTTCTGCAGCTGCGCCAGTACCGAATCGGCATAGGCGACCCACATATATCCCCACTGCGTGAACTCCAGCTTCATACCCGTATCAAGCTCTTCTTCGAGCGTCGGGAGAACCTGAAGGTTGTACTTCGCCATGCGCAGGTTGACTTCAGTCCCGAAATGCTGGCGCAGACCCGCGGCGCAGCGGCCCGAGCCGCCGAAGCCGAGGTACATCTGCTCAAAGAGTACCGTTTTAACTCCGGCTTTCGCCAGCTCATAGGCGGTTGCCGCTCCATGCACGCCGCCGCCAACAATGATCACATCAGCAGTCTTGATTGTCATGGCTCGCTACCTCCTAATCTTCATCGGCCAGAAGCATAGTCTTTATCGGCTTCACAGGCGGGCGAATCGTGCTGATTCTGAGTTCGCCGACGGGTTTACCGGTCGCCTTGGCTATCTCGCGCATGATTATGTCGCGGCAGCCGCGTCCCTGGCACGGTCCCATGCTGACGCGAAGGATGCGTTTCAGCTCTTCGAAATCCGTGCAGCCGTAGTTTATCCATTTACGTATCTCGTCTATCTCTATTTCTTCACAGCGGCAAATTACATTTGCTTTCGACATTCTCAGCACACCACCTTTACTTGACCCTGATAGCGCGGATCTCGTCGAATTTGTCTTTCGGGATCTCTACGCTTACCACGTAGGTGCGGTCTTTCGACGGCTCCGTTACCGCCAGGACCTTTCCATCCGCTACTTCTTCACCGACTCTGTTCAGGCACTTTACCGTCTGTCCCTTTTCGGGAAGCGGAAGCATCTCGTACGGGAGTTTGATGACCGCCTTGCCGCCGCCTACCGAAAGGTCTATAACGAAGCACGCAAGTCCCGGGCAGCGCGATACGCAT
>JAFYJW010000051.1 GCA_017537925.1 Synergistes sp.
TACCTGCGATGCTGAACTTTTCGCTCGGGCCGCGCGCTCTGGTAAACTGCTGCCGCACCGCGTGCCTTAAGACCGTCATTTCGTCGAAGAAATTTATAACGCTAGGCAAGTTAGAGGCGCTCTCGCAGGCTATAGAGGACGCCGGCATCCGCATATTCTGGCTCGAAGACGCGGCCCCGCTCATCACCACCGGCAAAAAGCTTTCAGCAGCGCTGCGCACTCCTTTCCTGCGCTCGCGTCCGGTGACGCCCGGAGCAGTGGAAAAACCGGCTGTTATCCTCTTTACTTCCGGCTCGGAGGGTGCGCCGAAGGGAGTCGTGCTGAGCTACAAGAACCTGCACACAAACCATGCGCAGATGTTCACCCGCGTAGACTTCTACCGTTCGGACCGCGTGCTTAACGCGATGCCGATATTCCATTCCTTCGGTCTCTGCGGCGTATTCATGCCGGTATCTCTGGGCTTCTTCGTATATCTCTATCCGTCGCCGCTGCACTATAAGACGATAGCTTCGATATGCTACGACGAACGCATAACGCTGCTTTTTGCCACGGATACATTCCTTGCCGGCTACGCCAAGGCGGCGAACGACAACTACGACTACGCTACGATGCGTCTTTTGGTCCAGGGCGGCGAAAAGCTCAAGCCCTCCACCCAGCAGGTCTGGTTCGAACGCTTTGATATGCGCATCACGGAAGGCTACGGCGTCACGGAGGCTTCTCCTGTCGTAGCGAACAACTATTTCGCGCACCATAAGAGCGGCACGGTCGGCACGATAGTGGCGGGACTCGAGTACCGCCTTGAGCCGGTCGAAGGCGTGAGCGACGGCGGCAGGCTCTGGCTCAAGGGAGACAATATCATGCTCGGCTATCTGCGCATAACGAACCCCGGAGTGCTTGAGCCCGTCAAGGACGGCTGGTACGATACCGGCGACATAGTCAGCATCGACGAGGAAGGCTTCGTCACGATACTCGGACGCGCGAAGCGCTTTGCCAAGATAGGCGGGGAGATGATATCGCTTGCCGCGATAGAAGAAGCGATGTTTGAGCTGTGGCCTGATGATCAGCATGCCGTTACTATGATGCACGGCGCGAACCGCGAGACGCTGACTGCGGTAACGACGCGTGCGGACTTGAAGCGCGACGAGCTGCGCCAGCGGCTTTCCGATATAGGCATGGCCGAGATCGCGATACCGAAAAAGCTTATCTGTATGGAGAGCATACCTCTGCTTGGAAACGGAAAAACAAGCTATGTCGAGCTTGACGAGATGCTGAAAAACATGAGCTCCGACGAATGACGCGCCGCTGCCCGCAGAGCTTATGATCAAAACCGCAGATGCGAAAAGACCGCTTATCCGGCAAAAGGGGTAAGCGGTTTTTATCTGCTTCTCATGCGCTCACGCAGGCCGTGCCACAGAGCGCAGCCGGTTTATTGTTCGGGCTGTTCGCTGCGCCACGCGCGGTATTTTTTCACTGCCTCCATATAGGCCATCTGCATCGCTTTCTGGGATGACGCAAGATATGTCGTTCTTATTTCCTCCAAAAGCTCCCTGTCCACGGAAGCAAGAGACCTGCCCATAAAGAGCTCCTTTATGAACTTCCCTGTCGCCGGCAGCATGACGGTTACATCCAGATCTGTTATTATCCCGGTCTCGGCTTCCACTATGAATACTATGAAAAAATGCGAGAAGCGCGCGGTTATCGGGTTCTTCTGCTGCGTGCGCGCGTTGCCTATGATGCAGAGCTTTTTCGCTTTCATTTTGTATCAGTGCTCCAGTGATACCGCCTGTCCTAAAGTTTTGCCGCGAACTCGCTCAGCTTTTTCAGGCCGTTTATCAGCTCTTCCCTGTCACAGGCATATCCGATGCGGAAGCAGTGCTCTTCGTCGAAGCAGGAGCCCGGCGTAAGGAAAGCGCCGGTCTCGGCAAGCAGGCGTTTGCAGAACTCTTCTGAGGGCATATCTGCGTCGCAGTAGAGCAGCGCGGTAGTGCCGCACTGCGGCTTTACGTACGAGAAGCGGGGCTCCTTTGCCACCCATTCGTCAAGCAGCGCCAGGTTCTCACGCACTATCTTTCTGTTGCGCGCAAGCAGCGCGTCCTTTGCGGAAAGCGCCGCCGCGGCAAGCGCTTCGTCTATCATGCCGCAGCTTACCGTATCGTAATCGCGGTGCAGCAATATCTCCCGCATCGCCTCTTTGCTGCGCGTCGCTATCCAGCCAAGGCGCAGACCGGCGAGCGAAAAGACCTTCGATACGCTGCCTGTCGAGATTCCCTTTTCGTAAATATCGGCGATCGACGGGGTAGGAACGTCCTCCTGAGTCAGCAGCCTGTAGACTTCGTCGCAGAGGAGATAAGCGCCGACATTCCGGGCTATATCGGCTATCGCGCACAGCGTTTCTTCCGGTATCAGCGCGCCGGTCGGATTGTTCGGGTTGTTTATGCAGATCATCTTTGTTTTTTTGTTTACGAGAGTGCGCAGCCGGTCAAGATCAGGCTGGAATCTGTCCTCTTTTTTCAGCTTGAGTATCCGCACGTGTGCGCCGTAGGATCTGGGGATGGAGTACAGCTGCTGGTATGTAGGCATAACGGATACGACAGTGTCTTCCGGCTCCGTGAGCGAATATAGTACGAGGTGGTTGGCGCCGGCCGCGCCGTGCGTCGTGACTATATCGTCCGGCGAGACGCTCTCGTACAGTCCCGATATCCCTTCCCTGAGAGGAGCGGCTCCCTTTATTTCTCCGTACGTAAGGCGTCTTTCGGAGAGTTTGTCGAAGAAAGCCTGCCTGTCTTTGCCGGCAAGGCTGAAAAGCTCATCTGCGCTGACCGAATCCACGCAGGTCTCCGCGATATTATATTTTGCTTTTGTCTCGTAGCTGTTCATCCATTCTTCAACTTTGAAAGTTTCAATTTTCATATCTGCGCCTCTTTTCGTTAGTGTATTGGCCGGCGGTCATCCGCGGTACGTATTCTGGAAGATCTGTGCATCTCCGCCGAAAGCCCTGTTTGCTGTCTGTTTTATCTTTTATATATTATCATATGTGCAGAGGGCGGAAGAAAGAACTGTATGTTGAAATGCATTTAATCATTGCGGTAAGTGATCAACATTTGTACGCCGGGAAAGGAGCGACCGATGAGAACGATTCGAATAACGGGCAAGGGACAGATCAAGCTAAGGCCGGATATGACCAGAATCACCTTGTTGCTGGAAGGGATGTATCCTGAGTACGAAAAGGCCCTTTGCAGATCTTCGCAGGATACCGAGCTCCTGAGAGAACTCCTGACTAAATTTGGCTTTGAGCGGTCCGACCTTAAAACTCTGAAATTCAGCGTGGACACGGAATATGAGTCTTACGAAGAGAAAAAAGTCTACAAGAGGCGCTTCGTCGGGTATATGTTCCATCACATGATGAAGGTCGAGTTTGAGTCCGACAATGACCGTCTGGGCAGAGTGCTGTATGCACTGGCAAACTGCCCGCTCAGGCCCGAGTTCAACATCAGCTATACGGTGAAGGACCCTGAGGCCGCTAAGAATGAGCTGTTGAGCAGAGCCGTTGCTGACGCCAGGGAAAAGGCTTCTGTGCTGACGCTGGCGGCAGGCGTAATGCTTAAGAGCATTCAGAGCATCGACTACTCCTGGGGAGAGATCGACTTTGAAGTCAGGCCGATGAACCAGATGCCCATGCTTGAAAATGCCAGGATACGTCCAAGCGGGAGCTATGATATGAACATCGAACCGGATGATATCGAGGCCTCCGATACTGTGACGATCCTGTGGGAAATAGACGACCGGTGCAATAAATGAATTAGCCGGAATGGAAGCGGATACTGTACCTGAGATCGGTTTTTTGTACTCTGTTAATGCGCCGGGTATAATAATCCTAAAAAATCAATTCAGCGAGTTAGTGCGCTGTATCGCGGAAGAAACGGCGCCAGAGGAGGATATCATGACGGGGAAGATAAAATTTTGTATGGCCGGTTTCGGCAATGTCGGGAAGGCTTTTGCCCGTCTTCTTTTGGAAAAGAAAGCGGAACTTGCGGCGGAATACGGATGCGAGCCGCTGCTTACCGGCGTCTGCACGCGTTCGGGAGGAGCTTTGATAAATCCCGGCGGATTATCCGTCGAAAAAGTTCTCGAGATGAACGAAAAAAAGAACCGTTTTGCGGACTGTAAGAATTTCGCGGACTGCGGCGTTCCGGAAATGATAGCCGCATCGGGAGCGGATCTTTTCCTGGAACTTACGACGCTTTCATCCGGCGGCGGGGAACCGGCGGCCGGGTACATACGGCAGGCGCTGAACTCCGGCATGCACGTTATAACCTCAAACAAAGGGCCGGAGGCGTGGTGCTTCGGCGAGCTGAACGCGCTTGCCGAAAAGAACGGACGGATGTTCCTCTACGAAAGCAGCGTGATGGGCGGAGCTCCTCTCTTCAGCCTCGTAAGACATACTCTGCGCGGAAACAGGGTGCTGGCGGTGAAGGGCATCCTGAACGCCACGACGAACTTTATGCTCGGAGAGCTTGAAAAGGGCGGAAGCCATGAAGATGCGGTAAGGGAAGCTCAGCGCATGGGCATAGCCGAAGCAGACCCGTCCGCGGATATAAACGGGCTGGACGGAGCGGCAAAGATATGCGTGCTGGCAAACGTTCTCATGAACGCGTCGGTAAACCCGGGCATGACGTATACAAAGAGCCTTGCCGGAGTAAGCGCGGCCGATCTTGAGGCGGCGCACGAGTGCGGCTGCCGGATAAAATTCATATGCAGGGCTGAAAGAGACGAAAGCGGCGCAGTAAGGACAAGCGTGAAGCCGGAGAAAGTAAGCATGGACGATCCTCTTGCAAATGTCGGCGGCGCTTCCACCGCGGTCACGCTCTATACCGATATAGCGGGCGAGCTGTCGGTCGTGCATACGGATCCCGGCATAATGCAGACGGCATACGGCGTCTACAACGATCTTCTGACCGTAGCGGAAGCCGTGCGCTGACGCAAATCATTGTAAATCACCCGTAACAGTACCATATCGGCCGGGCCGATTCTGCCTTCAGTTTCAATTACAGGAAAAACTGCAGTCCCATAAAACGGACTTACAGGTTCAGGCTGTTCTCATCCAACAGAAAATTGCGGATGCCGATGGTCACGATTCCCATATCGTTCCGGCGAACCTTGATATTATCCCGCACGACGATGATCTTTTTGAAAGAGTCGCCTATGGCGTTGAGCGGGCGCTCCTCCTGTTCCAGCTTGCTTTGGGAATTCACAGCAAAGGCAGACTGGATATAATACTTTTCACTGCCGCGGGTCGCGACGAAGTCCACTTCAAGCTGTTTTTTCGTCGTTTTGTTCTCGCTGTTCTTGCCAAACTGCTCCACAAGCCCCACGTCCACGTGATAGCCGCGGATGCGCAGCTCGTTGTAGATTATGTTCTCCATGATATGGTTTTCTTCCATCTGCCGAAAGTTCAGCCTCGCGTTGCGCAGCCCTGCATCTTCAAAGTAGAACTTAGCCGGGGAGCCGATATACCTTCTCCCCTTGATATCATACCGGACAGCCTTGCTCACCAGGAAGGCGTCTGTCAGATAGTCCATATATTTTTTCAGCGTTTTGTCGCTGATGGTCTTTTTCTTGACTGTTTTGAATGTGTTTGCCAGCTTCAGCGGATTGGTCAGCGAGCCTACGGCAGAGGCCAGAATATCCACCAGCTCGTCCAGCTCTTCCCGATTGCGTATCTTATGGCGGTCGACGATATCGCTGATGTACACCTTTTGAAACAGCGACATAAGGTATTCCGCCTTTTCCTCCGCCGTTTCGCGAGATAGGATCAACGGCAGTCCCCCGTAGGTGAAGTAATCGTCCCACGCTTCGTCGTCGCCGCCTTCCCAGACGGAACAGTATTCCCGGAATGAGAGAGGGTGGATGCGAATCTCGTCCCCGCGTCCGCGGAACTCAGTAATCAAATCAGAGGAGAGAAATCTGGAATTGCTGCCTGTCACGTATACGTCTGCGTTGCGGATATGCATAAAGCTGTTCAGCACATCTTCAAACTCTGCAAGGAGCTGTACCTCGTCCAGAATAATATAGTAGGTATCTCTATCGACGATTCTCTCTTTTACGTATTTGAGCATGTTGTCTGGGTCACGCAGTTCTTTATTGCCACGGTCATCCAATGCGATCTCAATAATATGATCTTCCCTCACACCTTTGTCCAAAAGGCAGTTATGAAACAGATTGAACAGAAGGTATGACTTGCCGCACCGGCGGACGCCTGTCACGAGCTTGATAAGCCCGTTCTTTTCCCGCCGAAGCAGCCGATCCAGATAGATGTCCCGTTTGATCTCCATATCCTTCTCCTGTTTCTATAATAAATGTGTACACACCTTTTTTCGTAATTAATATAGATAGTGCATACGTAAAAGTCAAGGGCCCTTTGCATGTTCGTAAATCATTAATCATAAGCAAGAACTACGACCGGCAGCTCAGTAAAGTGACAAAAACAGAGACGACTTCCCATCATACGACGCCCTGTTCGAGTCCCTTTATCTTGCGGCGATGGATATCACTCAAAAACGGCCGGCCGGGAGAGGAAGCGGAGTAAGACCCTGTCACAGCTGTATATCTGCTTTGAGGAACGCACAGAGCAGGAGATTCTGGACAGCCCCGAACGCCAATAAAAAAGTCCGGGCTGCTGTCCATAGACAGCACGGGCAGCGTATGTCATTACGGCGATACTTAAGCAGTAACGGTAACCTTTTGATGTCTTACACGAATCAAGAAGCAGGGGGACACAGAATAAGTTACGCTGCACGACAGAGTCCGGTTTGCCCATGGTGCTATTCTTCTTTGTCTTTGGGCATTCGCAGGCTGCGCATCTTCTCGCGTATACCGCTCATCGTCTCTTCGGAACAGAAGAGCACGATGTAGCCTATCAACCCTGTCGTTATGACGAGCCTGAAAAGACCGAGCCCCGCGCCGATGCCTATCACCGCCATAAGATATACTTCCGCCGCTGTGGTTATCCCTTTAACGTCCCCGTGCGGGCCTTTGTATATTATCCCCGCGCCGATAAACCCTATGCCTGTCAGCATGCCGACCATAAGGCGGGCCGGGTCGCTGCGGAAATTGTAATAACTGTTTGCAAGCTCCGCCGCTTCGGTGAAGCCGTATGCGGATATAATGGAGAGCGTGGCGGCCGCTATCGCGATCAGTACATTGGTGCGCGCACCTATGGGTTTTTTTCTGTGCCTTCGTTCGATTCCGAAAAGGACGCCGAAGAAAGCTGCCAGCAGAAGTCTCCGCAGTATCTCTGTTTGGTCCGGCAGCATCTCTGTCACCTCCGTGGTTGTATACGTGCCGCTTTCGTTTATTATATCCCGAATCGGCTAAGCCCGGGCGCGTATGATGCTGAATGCGGGAAGTAAATCATAAACAGCGGGTGCAAAAGGGTTTTACACTGACTTTACGGGTTTATATGGGGCGATGTTATGAGTAATGATTTCAAATGGAACGGAGCGGAATATTCTTCGGCAAACGGCATTCAGACGTCGGTCGGCGGACGGCTGATAGAGTCGACAGCGTTTTTGCCCGATATGTCCGTGCTTGACGCCGGATGCGGCAGCGGAGATCTTACTTTTCTTCTGGCAAGGAAAGTACCGTGCGGTCATGTGACTGCGGTCGACCTGTCGGAATCAATGATTCAACAGGCGGAGAAGTCACTGAAGACGCAGGCTCTGCGAAATATCGAATTTCATGTATGCGGGGTCAACGAACTTGAATATGAAAATAAGTTCGACCTTGTTTTTTCGAATTCCGTGCTGCACTGGGTGACTGAGATCGAAGACTGCATAGCGAGGTTTTACAGAGCTTTGAAACACGGCGGGATACTGCGCGTCCAGTTTCCGCTGCTCAATGCGGAGCATCCGCTTGTCAGCTATGCGGAGCGTGCTATTCGGGAACTTGGGGCAACGGAGCGCTGCGCGAAGTGGTCTTTCCCATGGTATGTCCCGTCCGGCGGCGAGCAGTTTGTACGGCTGCTGAAAGACTCATGCTTTGCAGACGCGGAAGCGGCGCCGGAGTCCGGAATGTTTTCTTTCCCGTCGGCAGACGCCGTCTATAAACATTTCGATTCTGTAGGCCTGAATTTATTTGCCGCTCCGCTTGGCGAAAGAGAAAAGGCAGCTTTTTCCGGGCGGGTCCGGAGCGACCTTAGAGAAGATTTTCCGACCGGAGCGGAACTGCGCTATGAAAGGATATTTGCGAAGGCAATAAAGCCCTGACCTGCGTGTCAGCCACCGTATGCGGAAAGCAGAGAAACTGCCTGAAGCGCTGCCTTAAGCCGCATGATATTCGGAATATCTTAAGAGGAGACAGTATGCGCGGGCTGCGTTTCAGCCGAGGCAGAGAGTGATCGTTATATAGTGGCAGACCGAGCCGCCGATGACGAATAAATGGAAAAGCTCGTGCGGTCCAAACCAGGACAGCTTAAGGCGCGGCCGTTCAAAACCGAATACCAGCGCGCCTGCCGTGTAAAGAACTCCGCCTGCAGTGAGCCAGACCATCTCCGGAATCGTAAGGGCGCGTGCGAGAGGCACGGCGAAAAAGAGCGCAAGCCACCCCAATGTGATATATACGGCACAGGAAAGCCAGACAGGCGCGTTCATCCAGAATATCTTCATAAAAAGACCCGCCGCGGCCGCGCCCCAGACGAGCGCGAGCATTATATAGCCGAGCGGCCGGCCCAGCGCCACAATGCATATCGGCGTGTAAGTGCCTGCTATCAGCAGGAATATCGCCATATGATCGAGCCTCTGCATGAGCATTTCCGCCCGCGCTTTGACCGCGCAGCA
Organism: Synergistes sp.; assembly: GCA_017537925.1. GTDB lineage: Bacteria > Synergistota > Synergistia > Synergistales > Synergistaceae > Synergistes. The sequence continues at coordinate 8,835 of JAFYJW010000051.1, forward strand.
CCAGTGGTATAAAGAACTCACAGAGTAGAGCAGCGTCATGCTGACTCCGAATACGAGCACTGAGACAAGCGGCGCCGTTCCTCCCCGAATCATCGAAATACGCGCAATTTTCACCGTTCCGGCAAGAGCCGTGACGGCGCCGAAAAAGTGCGTCAGCGAACTTGTAATTTCTCTCGGATCCTTTTTCATCTGACGGCCCCCTTAACGCAAAGCGCGATATAAAGCGCAGGACGCATTTATTTCAAAGCCCGTATTTTTTCGGGAAAACCTCTGTCGGCTGGGCAGAATTCGTACTGTGCCATCTCTTCGGCGGTTACCCAGCGGATGTCACTGTGTTCCAGCTTTTTGGGTACTCCGGCTGTTATTTCGGCGTTAAAGAGCGTCAGGTGCACGGAGCCTTCAGGATAGGCGTATTCAGCTTCGGCAAATACGCTCCCGGGTGCGACCGTTATATCGAGCTCTTCGCGGCATTCGCGTATCAGCGCCTCTTCCATGCTCTCGCCGGGCTCGGCTTTGCCGCCGGGAAATTCCCAGAGCAGCCCCTGCTTTTTCCCCTCGGGTCTCCGGCATATCATAAATCTGTTACCGTCGCGGATCAGCGCTGCTGCGACTTCTGTCATCTGTATACCTTCGCCTTTCTGATGTGCGCCGGCGTATGTTCGCGCCGCACTGTCCCTGTAAATAATCATAGCATATATGCGGGGCTGCCGCGGTCTTTATGCACGTTCTTCGGCGTGACCGAAAAAGACGCTGTTTTTTATCCCCTCTTTTCGGCATTTTTCTTTTATTTCCGCGCGAAGCATTATCCAGTAATTTTTTTCTTTTCTTTCGAATATCTTCGAATAGAGCTCCTTCAGTTCCGGGTGCAGCGCATGGACGAATGACAATATCTTTTCCGCGTTCCCGCGCCGCAGGTTCAGGCTGTCGAAGATGATATGCGACACATAGGGTCTTACCGCGTCAATTATCGCAGTACAGTCTGTTATGCCCGGAAATACCGGAGCGCACATGACAGACGTTTCTACGCCGGCGCTTCGCAGAGCCTCCATTGCGGCAAGCTTGTCTTTCGGGGAGGATGCGTAAGGTTCCGCTCTTCTGCGGAAAGCGTCGTCTGTCGAGCTGAAGGAGAATGTCACGCAGACGTGCGGGAATTCACGCAGGATATCTATGTCGCGCCGCACTAAAGCGGATTTTGTTATTATCGAAAGCGAAGGCTGCGCGGGCAGCAGCTCCCGCAGTATGCCGCGCGTGATGAGGCTGCGTTCTTCATAAGGATTGTACGCGTCAGTCATTGAGCTTATCAGTATGCTTTTGCGGAATATTTTTGCGGGATCGACAGGGGAGCGCGGCACTTTCACGTCGAGGTATGAGCCCCATGCCTCGCATCTTCCGCGGCGGGTCCGCATTATATCGGCCGCGTAACAGTAGACGCAGGCGTGCGGACAGCCGACGTAAGGGTTTATTACGAAGTCCGTGCCTAATTTTGTAGGTGACAGCAGGCTTTTGACGCTGACGCGCGTCACTGTTATCATTTTTACCCTCCTCCCTGTAGAAAAACGCGGTTTTATGCTTCCCGTCTCTGCGCCGCAGAATCCGTTTCTTTTGCGCAGGAGTACTTGATATCCGTGTGGTCATTATAATGCCTGCCGACATTTTTTCGGCAGCTTTTGCCGTTAGCTGTGTCTGTAAATACAGCTGCATGGCGTCGCCGGACGACCTCAGCAGCACAGTTTTTATGTAAATATGCCTGATATGATAGTATTAACAGATACAGCTTGAAGCAGAACGTCTGTAATGCGGGGTGGGGATGACTTTGGGAAGCAACATCAGAAAGGGAAGCGTGCTGGTCATCTGCGCAACTGTTTGCTGGGGGCTTATCAGTCCGTTAGCCAAGATAATTTCAGCCGCTGATATAGACCTTATGACGCTGATGGTCTTCCGCTCGTTATTTACGATCGCAGTGTCGCTGCTTTGTCTTTTTTTAGTCGGGAATCCTGCCCGCCTGCGCGTCGACCGTGAAACATTGTGCTTTTATTTTCTGTGCGGTTTCTTCTCCATAGCCCTGGCGGGAGGGTGCTACCTGAAATCACTCAGCTATCTTACGGTAGCTCAGGCCCTGGTCATACACTATACATCTCCGTTGGTGACGCTTGCAGGATCGATGTGGATCACACGGGAAAAACCTACGCTGCTGCATGCAGCGGCAGGTGTCATCATAGTGGCCGGAGTCTTCGCCGGCATGGGCGGAAGTCTTACGGCGTTTTCTTCGGTATCTGCGGCAGGGGTTATATGGGCTGCGCTTTCTGTGATCGGCTTATCCGGACAGACGCTCGTCGGACGGCGTTTTTCGATATCGCACGAAACAGACCGGTTCGCAATGCTCTTATACTCCAGCATCTCCGGCTGCATACTGCTCTTCGCATACAAGACGATCTTCACCGGATGGGCGGATGTCAGACTCATCACGCCGCGCATTTTTTCGCTGATGTGCTTTGTCGGCTTTACCGGCAGCTTCCTTGCTTACGGTCTGTTCTATGCGTCGCTTAAATACATACCGGCCGCGGCAGTCAACCTTTTCAGTACATTTGAGATAGTTGTTGCGGTAGGTCTTACCGCGTTGTTAGTCGGGCAGATTCCCTCCGGGCACGAGATCCTCGGATGCGCTCTGATAATGACAGCCATTTTCTGTGCATACATAGCGACCGAAAAGAAAAAATAACACAGCAAGACCGGCAGGGCGGCAGTGATATGCGCCTGTGCCGGTCATGTACGTCCGGGAAAATGGTCTCTGTATTTAAGTTCGTTTGCAGCTTCTACGCAAGCAGCGGCATCACGTCTCTTGACGCGACGTTCAGATATATCGTCTTTTTGCCGTCGTAGCGCGCGGCGGTTTCCTTTGACATCTCGACCCTGAGTACTGAAAAATTGCTCTGCGGATTCGCTCCGTGCGGGCGCACGGTGATTATTGCGGAGAATACGTCGTCGCTTACCTCAAGAATATCTGCTTCTATCGTGTTTTCGCCGCGCTCGTCTTCGGTGACAGGAATCAGGTAGTGCGCGCGTACTCCCACATAACGGATATCTTTCGGCAGTTCTTGCGCGCAGCGGAATTCCATGTTCCAGTCCTTTGCGAACAGCGTCCTTTCCCCGGTGGGCTCAGCCCGCGAGAAGTTCTTGCAGCCGGAGAGTATCGCGGCTGTAAGCGTCGGCGGAGCGTCGAAAAACTCGGAGATGCTCTTGACCGGCTCGGATTTGCCCTGATTTATCACGCATACGCTGTTGCAGAGCCTGTAGACTTCATCCCTGTTATGCGATACGTAGAGTGTCGTGCCTTTGTATTCCTGAAGCACGCGCGCCAGCTTCTGCTCAAGCTGCCAGTGCAGGAAGCTGTCAAGCGCCGAGAGCGGCTCATCGAGCATGATAACGGCAGGGTCGCTTGCCATTATGCGCGCAAGAGCCACGCGCTGCTGCTGTCCTCCGGAAAGCTGCGACGGGTGGTGGTCTTCCAGCCCCATAATATAGAATTTTTCAGCTATCTCTTTATATCTCTTTTCTTTATCCTCTTTGCGCCCGGCTCCATGTTCAAAGACAGTCATTACGTTTTTGCGCACGGTCATGTTCGGGAAGAGCGCATAGTTCTGGAAGAGCAGGCCGACGTGGCGCTGCTGCGGCTTCAGGTTTATGCGCGCCGCAGAATCATAAAAAGTGACGCCGTTTACGATTATGCGTCCCTCGTCCGGAGAAGCGATGCCTGCTATGCATTTCAGCGTCATGCTCTTGCCGCAGCCGGAGCCTCCGAGCAGAGCGAGCACTTCGTTGCCGGCTTCAAAGTTCACATCGAGAGAGAAGCTTCCTAATTTTTTTCTGAATTCGACAGTAACAGACAAAGCGCGCTACCTCCGTTCAAACTCTTCGGAGAGCGTGTTGCTGACCGCCTTGCCCTTGGGCTGGCGGTAGCTGTTCTCCAGCATATTCACGGCTACGAGGACAACGAAGGAGATAGCCAGGTTGACGAAGACCCACTTGTATGCGCCCGCGTCGTTTCCTTCGCGCCACAGCTGATAGACAGTAGTCGATATCGTGGCGGTGCGCCCCGGTATGTAGCCGGTGACCATTGTCGTGGCGCCGTATTCGCCGATCGCGCGCGCGAACGCGAGCACCGTGGCGGCAAGTATCCCGTCCCTGCAGTTCGGCACCATCACGTGCCAGAATATATATGTGTTTGATAGCCCGAGAGTCTGGGCGCTGTATGTCAGGTTTTTGTCAAAGCCGTCGAAGGCTCCCCGCACAGTACGGTACATAAGAGGGAAGGTGACTACCGCAGTTGCGAATATCGCGGAGTACCACGTCATCGTCAGCCTGAAGCCGAAGAGCTTGAGCACAACGGAGCCGACAGGGCCCAGAGGCCCTATCGTTTTCAGAAGAAAGAAACCGACTACCGTGGGCGGAAGGACCATCGGAAGCGTGAGAATGCAGTCGAGCACTCCTTTTGTGACCTTAGGCAGTTTGGAGATATAGTAGGCGGCGCAGATGCCGGTGAAAAAGGTTATAAATGTAGATATCCCCGCGATTCGAAGCGAGTTATACAGTGGGAACCAATCCAAGTGCTTCACCTTCCGTTGCGTCGGCGGCTCTTCAGATAAGGCCGTGCCGGCAGAATAAAGTCAGACGATCGATAATGTTTTTATGCGGCAAAAACGCTGAATTATTTAATACTAAAAAGGAGCCGATTGTGTCGGCCCCTTTATACGAGGAGAGAGGAAAAACAATATCTGCCTGGTGATACTATTTTTCCGGTATAGCAAATCCTATCTTCGTGAATACCGCCGAGCAGGGAGCGCTCTTCAGGTAATTTACGAAAGCTTCCGCTTCTGCCTTGTGCTTTGTATTCTTCATTATTGCCGCGGGGTAGATTATCGGCTTATGCGTGTTCTTCGGCGCGTAGGATATTACTTCGACGGCGTCGGAGGTGGCGGCGTCAGTGCTGTAGACTACGCCGCAGTTGACCGCGGCGGCGGCTGTCTGCGCAAGGACTTCCTTGACGTTGCTCGCGTAGGTGATCTTGTTTTCCGCCTTGAGCTTGTCCCAGATGCCCATGTTCTTGAATATCTCTTCAGAATACTGTCCTACAGGGACGTCCGAGTTGCCGAGAGCGATGAGCTTGACCTTGTCGGTCGCCACGTCGCCGAAGCTGCGGATCTTCGTGGGGTTCTGACCCTTCGGTATTATAAGGACGACTTTGTTCGAAACGATATCGAAACGGGTGTTCGGCATAACGAACTTGTCGTTGATAGCGTTCATCTGTTTCTGTCCGGCTGAAATGAATATGTCGCAGTCCGCGCCCTGCTCGATCTGTGTCTTAAGCGTTCCGCTTGAGTCGAAGTTGTAGACTATCTTTACGTTCGGGTCTACTTTTTTGTACATCTCCGCGATCTGGTTCATCGATTCCGTCATCGACGCAGCCGCGAAAACATAAAGCTCGGTAGCCGCAAACGCAGGTACCGCCGCAAGGATAAGCGCGCAAATCAAAGCTATAAACGAAAGTCTTTTCTTCATTATAAAAACCGCTCCTTTAAGTAATTTGCAAAATCCGGCACAGCCGCAAGCAGATTATATAACGAGCGTATAATAATTGCAATGCACTTATGTTGCGATTATATAAAATTATATAAAATCTGTTTTTTTCATACTGACGCGTTCTTCATGAGGGAAGATGCGTTCCCTCATGGCACGTCGACGTGAGAATCTGCGTGTGGAGCGTATTTGTTGACGTATGTTCTTTTCATGCTATACTGAAAACGCCTGCGGATCGAACAAATAAGGCGCGGCAGGGAACGGCGGAAGCGCTGGTACGGCCTGTTTTATAGAGGCTAACGCCATTGCCTGACCAACTATCTTATATTGTGAGGGAGTATGTCAGATGCGGCTTGAACGCTATAACGAAGACAAGTTGAAAGAATGCGATTATATAAACCTCCTTATGGTGGATATTTCCGGCAACATCAGGAGCGTCGCGCTGCCCAGAGGGTACGCCACGGAAAAGGTGCTGAATGACGGCGTCGGTTTCGATGCTTCGAACTATGGCTACGCTAAGGTCAGCAACTCTGATATGGTGGCGATCCCCGATATGTCCACAGCGTTTTTTGAGATTCGCGGCGACTACAGGATACTGCACGTTCTCTGCGACGTGCTCTCGACAGACCGTGAGACCTTTGACCAGTACCCGCGCAACGTTATAAAGAAAGCGCGCGATTTCCTCCGCGAAGAAGGCATCGCGGACACGGCGAAGCTTCTTGTAGAGCTTGAGTATTACGTCTTCGAGGAGGCTGAATACAATAGCCGCGCGGATGGCGCGTTCTACCGCGTTAAATCCTCCGAAGGCCTCGGCGAAGAGTTTGCAGACAGGCCGAGAGTCCCGCTGCTGGGCGCCTATCACAGGATGCCGCCGGAGGACAGCTACATGGATTTCCGCAACGAAACGGTAAAGCTTATGGAAGTCGTCGGCATACCTGTAAAATACCACCATCACGAAGTCGCTGTCTCGCAGCTTGAGATAGAGCTTGACTTTATGGACATGGTGCAGGCCGCCGACATGGTCTCCCTCGCGAAATGGATAATCCGCCAGGTCGCCTCTGAGCAGGGACTCTGCGTGACCTTCATGCCTAAGCCCCTCTATAAGATGCCCGGCAACGGCATGCACGTCCATCAGTTCCTTGAGAAAGGCGGCCGCTCGATCTTCCCGGGCGATGTGCTTTTCAACCTCTCCGACGAAGGGCTTTCCTACATAGCGGGGATGCTGTCGCACAGCCTGACCGGCAGCCTGCTTGCCTTTGCATGTCCGAGCACCAACAGCTACCGCCGCCTTGTGCACGGCTATGAGGCTCCGGTATCTGCGACATTCGCGAAGGGCTCGCGCGCTGCCGCGGTGCGCATCCCGGGCTACGTCAAAAAGGATGAGACGCGCGTCGAGTACCGTACCGGCGATGCGTCGTGCAACCTCTACCTGTTCCTCGCCGCTATGGTGCTTGCCGGAGCCGACGGCATACGGAGGGGATTGAACCCGGTGGTGCTCGGCTATCAGAGCCGTGAGGCGAGAGAGGATCTGACATTCCCGCTGAACCTCAACGCCGTACTTGACGGTCTTGAGAAGGACAGATATTACCTTGCTCCGGCTTTTCCGGACAAACTGATAGAGCTTTGGATAAAGGCGAAGCGAGCCGAGGCGGAATATGTCTACAACGCGCCGACTCCGCAGGAGTACGAACTCTACTTCTGATTTTTACTTCAGCGAAAAAACAACAGTTCTGGGCTTTTGCGCAAAGCTCAGCGGCAAAGAAAAAAGAAACGGAGGCTTATGAAAAGCCCCCGTTTTTCTTTGTCGCTGTAAAATGCTGCGGTTACTTCCCGAAACTGACCCCCACAGCGGCAACGAAACCGTTTCCAGGTACGGAGGAACTCTCGGTCATATAAAGGATCTTGCCGTTTACCGGTGAGACGAGCTTTTCGATGACGGTGCCGAAGCAGTCGGTGAGCAGCCCTATCAGCTGTCCGCGCTTCACCGTGTCCCCGGCGCGTACCCTCCTGTAATATATCCCGCGCTTTGAAGCACGCACTATCTCCATATTCTCGAATATCTGAGGCTTGCCGACGGGCTGCGGCGTGCCGCGCAGAATGCCGAAGTGCCGCAGCACATTCTTCACGCCTTCGATATGCAGCCTGACTGCTTCGGAAAAAGCCATATTGAGACCGCCGGTATGAAAAAGAACCGACGGGATGCCTATTTCCTCGTAAACGCTTGAGTAGCAGCAGCCCTTGTCCGACCAGCGTCCCTCGGTCTCAGTTATCATGATATTCGGCGCCCCGAAATAATAGGCCATCTCATGAGAACGGTCGTTCAGTTCGCCGTGTCTTCCCCTGTGGTACATCGCGAACGGCACGGAGCGCTCGTGAGACTCGCTTCCATGCAGGTCGATATGATAGTCCGCACCCTTTATCTCATCTAAGATCTTGGCGGCAAGCAGACTGTAGTATCCGCCGCGGAGCTTGCCGGGAAAAGAGTGGTTCAGGTCTGTTTCGTTGGAATACGCAGGAACCTGCGAACCAAGCTCGAAATCGGCCATATCGCAGACAGTCAGTATTTTCAGGTTTCCCTTTATATCGCCGGGCGAAAGCTCGTGCAGCAGCTTTATAGCCGCAAGCACGCCGCTGAATTCTCCGGGAATCATGCCAGCCGTTATGACTGCGTCAGGACCGGGCTCCTCTCCGATTATCATAGCTACCGGGAGATCTATATTATCTTCGCCGTTTCCTCCGGCCGGAATATGAAGCACTTCAGTTTTTTTCCCGTCCATTTCATATACCCCGTCATGTTTTTTATTTTCGTTTTTTACTATTGTGCAGATGTATGCCGCTTCCGGCGAAACGATTCTAAAAACAGCATGCTGATGCTTTTTTTGCAGTGATCGGCTATGTAATGCAATAAGACACAGCCGTTTTTAATCTGTATTTAGGCAGAGAACAAAAAAATATAAAAAAACTACAAATTTAATATAATTACAGTTTCTAAACAATGCCGATATTATACAACATATTTCGGTTTTAGTTAAAGATAAAAATATTATCTTCAGAAGATATAATTAAAGCGTCAAGGGGGTATAAAGAGTGTTTAATATGTATTTTTAAATATTTTATATTTTATACATTATATTACAAAGCATAGGCTTATATGAACTTATAATAATTATGTTTTGACGGCAGAGGGATAAAATCAAAGAAATATACTTCGTTATGCTGCGTAATACTACTTTTATTTATTTTTGTGAGCCGCGGCTTAAACAAAACAGTCACCCGAGCGTTACCCGGACAGAAAGTATGTTGTTGAATTATTTTTTGACGCACGATAAAATGAGTTTGCAGCAGTTTTTTAAGCAGATTACCGGGAGGAGCGGAACAACATGGAAATCAAGGCTGTAAAACTATACGAGAACGGCTTTATGACAGGTCACTTTGCAACAAGCGGCGGCGAGGACGCGAATACGCCTGACAACGGCGTAAGATATCCTTCGAGCCTGCAGAATTATCTCATCGACACAGGTAAAGAAGTGATCCTTGTAGATACCGGGGTGCCGAAGGAGACAAAAAACGCCGAGCCTAACGAAAAGACCAGAATCTACATGGGAACGCGCATAAATGATTATGTGTCTGCGCTTGAAGCGATGGGCTACAGCGCGGGACAGGTGACGAAGATACTTGTCACGCATAAGCATCCTGACCACAGCGGCGAGCTGCGCAGCTTCCCGGGCGCAAGAATCTATATCGCTCCAGAGGACGCGGAAGCGCTTAAGCTCAGCGGAGAGAATGTGGTGCTTCTTAAGTATGCTGACGGACCATATCACAATTTTGACAGATCTGAAAAGATCGCCGAAGGAATCTATATGCTTCCCGCAAAGGGTCATACAAAGGGCAACAGCATCGTAGTGGCTGAAAGCGACGGCCTTTTTTACATGATGCAGGGAGACGTGACATATACCGACGCTGCGCTCAGGGAAAACAAGCTCTCCGTGATATTCGAGGATCTTCAGGCTGCGCGTGAGACGCTTGAAAAGGTAAGGACATTTGTCAGGGAAAATCCGACGGTGTATCTTTCCACTCATACGCCTGAGGCCTGCACGAGCCTTGAAAATAAGACTGTAATGAAA
>JAFYJW010000052.1 GCA_017537925.1 Synergistes sp.
GATTTTGACGGAGGAGCAGTGATAAGCGCATCGCACAACCCGGCGGAATATAACGGCATAAAATTTCTTGACGGCAGCGGCTTCAAACTTTCTGACGACGACGAGGCCGAGATCGAATCGATCTTTCTTGACGAAAAAGCAGAAATACTTGCCGCCCCGGAACATATAGGGACAGTGCTCGACGGTTCCCATCTGCGCAGAGAGTACGCCGGGCGCCTGAAAAAAATAATGACGGATGTAAAAGACTACTCCTGCCCTGTGGTGATCGACGCCGCAAACGGCGCGGCCTCAGCGTTTGTCGAACCTCTTTTTTCCGGGTGGCGCGGCAAGGTCACGATAATTGCCAATACCCCGGACGGGATGAACATAAACAGAAACGTCGGCGTTACGCATATTGAAACGCTCGTTTCAGAAGTGATCAGGAACAAAGCGGAGCTCGGCATCGCCTATGACGGAGACACCGACCGTGTCCTGATGTGCGACCGCGGCGGGCGCGTCATAGACGGGGATATAATGCTCTGGGTAATAGGGCGCTGGTTTGCGAAGCGCGGCCGTCTGGGCGCCGGAGTCACTGCGACGGTAATGTCCAATATGGTTCTGGAAGATCTGCTGGCGCAGGAAGGAATAAAAGTCTTCCGCTGCCCGGTCGGCGACAGATATGTGCTTGACACGATGCGCAGAAAGGGAGGAAAGCTCGGAGGCGAGCAGTCAGGGCACATCATAGCCCTTGAATATGCAAATACCGGAGACGGGCTCTGCGCTGGAGTCCTCTTCCTTAAAGCGATATCGGAGCTCGGAGAAGACATTTCTACGCTGAACGACCGCTTTGAGCGCTACCCGCAGATACTTCGCAATATGCCGGTCAGGGATAAAAAAATGATAATGGAAAGCGAAAAAGTATCTTCCGCTGCCGCCGAGGCGGAGATGCTTTTAGGCGGAAAGGGGCGCATGCTTCTGCGTCCTTCGGGAACCGAGCCGCTTATCAGGATATTTGTGGAATCTCGTGACAAAAAGCTTATGGAAGAGGCAGCGGACATAATGGAAGACGCGATAAGGAAAGAGACTGATAATTATGCCTGACGCGCTTTTCAAGCCTGTAAGAAAAGCCGTCTTTCCGGTCGCAGGGCTGGGTACGAGGTTCCTCCCTGCCACGAAAGACGTTCCCAAAGAAATGATGACTCTGATAGACAGGCCGCTTATCCATCACGGCGTGGACGAAGCAGTGGAATCCGGCTGTTCGGAGATCATGTTTGTTACGGGACAGGGCAAAGAAAGCATACGCCGTTACTTTGAACCTTCACCGGAGCTTGTTGCCGCGCTGCGCGAAAGAGGCAAAAACGATCTTGCGGAAAAAATTGACAGAATACACGGACTTGCCGCCTTCGAGTATGCGTACCAGGACAAACCCCGAGGGCTCGGACATGCTGTGCTTTGCGCCGAAAAGTTTTGCAGAGACGAGTTTTTCGGGCTTATACTGCCCGACGACGTGATGATAGCAAACCCTACGGTACTTCGCCAGCTGGAGGCCGTCCGTGAAAAATATAATTCATCCGTGCTGTGCGTGGAAAGGGTCGCGGAGTGCGACGTCAGGCGCTACGGCATAATAGACGCGGAAGAAGTCGGCGACGGAGTCTTCCGTGTAAAAGGCCTTGTCGAGAAGCCAGCCCCGGAAAACGCGCCTTCGAATCTTGCGATAATGGGCCGTTACCTGCTTTCACCGTCGATATTCGGATGCCTCAGAAAGATAACGCCCGGCGCAGGCGGCGAATATCAGCTGACGGACGCCATATCTCTGCTGCTCGAAAAAGAGCCGGTCTACGCGGTCCTCTACAAAGGCACCCGCCTTGACTGCGGAGTAAAAGAAGGCTGGATAAAGGCGACCGTGATAAAAGCACTTAACGATCCTCAGCTGAGAGACATAGTGATCGAGGCCGTAAGAGAAAGCGGGATACATATTTCATAGTGCCGCCTGCTCTGTTTCAGCTCTTTTGCTGCGGCAAACAAAAATGGCGCTGCGTTGAAGAATGCAGCGCCGCATTTATTTCAGAATAGCCCGCGTTATACCGTTATTTTTGAATCTCCTCAGTGAACGGGTAGTATATCCTCAGTTCGGTAATTCCTTTGAGAGCGTCGTCTCCGCGTCCCGAGGCACTTTTAAGCCGCTGCCATTTTCCGTTGTCATAACGCGCGAGGATAAGCGATTTCCTGCCGTAGGTAGACCATACGTCCCACAGCTTTTCGTCTGCGGCGGGGCCGGATACGAGGCCGTTCTTGAAAAGAGGAGCGCTTCCTCCCATCATAGAGCTCCCGTCTGACGCGCCTATCACAAGCCACTGAGTCATGTCCCAGACATGCTGCATTTCTTTTGATTTGAGCGCGTGGTCCCACGGTATTATCTGGAAACCGCCCACCTCTCCGTTCGGTGATGTGGATATGTCTATGACGCCGCAGTGATTTGCGCGTATTGCGCCTGTGCGCTGGAAGAGCGTTCCCTCAAAACGCCCGGTTCCCCCTACGGGCCTTATGACCCTCGCGATCAGCTCCGGCCCGCCGCGCCTCCACGCCGTAACGCGGCCGCCGGGTCTGTTTTCTATATTTACGATATATGGCGACTCTTCGTACTCCCCTGCAGTGATGACGATGGCGTCTCCGGCTGCCGGGAGATTGTCCGCTGCAAGCGGAGATGAACTTCCGTCAGCTTTTTCCACAAGCACATCAGAGCCTACCGGCGGCGCCCATGCGCCAAAAAGGCTTTCTCCGGCCTTACCGGAGATGACGACGGAAGCCCCCGGACCAGCCGCGGGCGCTATCGTCTGCTGCGGTATCAGGCTCAGCGTGCGCCCCTGTCCTTTTTCAACAGAAACGAGCATATGTATCGCATTGACCGCCGAGGCGCAGATCGTTCCGGGCCTGCCCCATGCGCTTGCAGTGTAGCTCGGCCAGCGCGTCTTCGTCGGCAGGACGTTTACCCTTCCGGCTTCATGCACCATGCCGTCCGATGTGCGTACGGTGACGGCTGCGCCCTTCTCCATAGGTATGCGTATCACAAACAGCTCTTTAGCTGACGCGGCCCCGCCGCGCATAAGGAAAATAGCGGTGCAGAGTACTGCCGCGAGCATCTTTCTGAAATTCATCAGGACCACCTCATAAATTTATATATCATCAAAGCGCGGCATAAGCAAGAAGAAATATCAGAATCCTACGGAAGAAGGGAAGAACCATACGGCCCATATATTGCCGATAAAATGGAATAAAGCAGGAGGAGTAAGGTTTTTATAGCGGTATTTCAGCCAGCCCATCACAAGGCCGGGGAAAAAGGTAAGAAGCGAAACGAGCCGCGGCGCGGCAATAAGGTGCAGCGGCGCGAATATCAGATTTGTCACGACAATGGCGCGCCACGGGCCTATCTTTCTTTCCAGCATCGGCTGCAGCCAGCCCCTGAAAAACGTCTCTTCGATAACGGCTGCGGCGAAGCCTGACGCTATCAGTTCCGCTGCTTCTCCGAAGCTGCGCGTTCTGGGGAGCTTGTCCCACGGCCAATTCAGCGCGGCGAGCGTAAGAACGGATAAAATCAGTGCAGACACCCCGAGTGTCTGCACAATATCAGTTACGCTGATTTTCCAGCACAGGCCGTAACTGCATGGATCTTCTTTCTTATATCTGCACCAGAGATATGGCATATAGAGAAGAAATGCCCCGGCGCAGAGCGACAGGAGTGAGTTCATTTTTTATGTCAGATCTTAACGCATTCGGAGCAGGTGCCGTAGAAGAAAAGCTCTGTGTGCTCTATCTGGGCTATACTGTCGTGTTCGATCAATGCGTTTTCGAAATTTTCCGCTTCCTTGACGTGGATATCGAACAGTTTCCCGCAGGTGCGGCAGAAAAAGTGTCCGTGAGTCTTGGTATAGGGATCAAAGTAGACTCTTTTTTCGTCGATGCTGAGGATCTTGATAAGCCCTGCTTCTTCAAGAAGCTGTGCCGTGCTGTAGAGCGTCGCGACAGACATCGTTGAATAAAAGTCGGAAAGCTCTCTGTAGAGCGTTTCTGCGGAGGGATGGTCTTTCCTGCCCTGAAGCTGCTTTAATATCGCGATGCGCTGAGCGGTAATTTTGGCGCCTCTTTCTCTTAGTGTCGCTATGCCTTCGTCGACTGTCCACATTAATATTCCTCCATTCCCGCTTTTACGGATTAATTTTTAAAACTATTTTTGTTAAATGTTTTTACTATTTGCATTGATATAATTATAAATCATTTCTTTTGTTTTGTGTATACTGAAACGATAATAAAATCATAAAACTTAATGATCCCCCAAAAAGACATAAAACGCATATCTTCAGTGATACAGCATATTTTGTTGGTTTCAAACAGGCATATTATTTAAAGTATACGGTGCTGAGACATCTCTTTATTATCATGATTCGTGAACTTATTATGCTGTTTTGTTAAAAAAATAGCAATATTACACGCGGTTGCGGACTTGCCGTGAGTTTGTCCGCAGGCATATCATATCAGAACGCAGTATGTCGTATGCGCCGCGGCAGGGGCAATATCGGCTTGCAGAGTTGTATATTTTAACGTTATAATGTTCGCTGCGTATAATGGGGTGTAGCCAAGCGGCCCAAGGCATCGGACTTTGACTCCGACATCGATGGTTCGAGTCCATCCACCCCAGCCACTTTTTGCGGATCGCCATGGCAGGCGGCGGGCGTTTTGGAGGGAAGCGGAATGGAACAGCGGAAGAGGTCTTTAGGGGTGCTGATTTTAGCTGCGGGGAAAGGCGTCCGTATGCGCAGCGGAACCCCGAAAGTCCTTCATAAAATGCTTGAAGAGCCTATCCTCTATTATCCTTTGCGGGCTGCGGCAGACGCAGGCTTTTCCGACGTAGCCGTCGTGGTGGGAGCAGGCGGGGAAGCTGTTTCTTCCTGGGTAGAAGAGGAATTTCCCGAAAGCCGCATAATATGGCAGCACGAACAGAATGGCACGGCGCACGCGGCGAAGCTCGCTCAGGAGTGGTGGAGCTCTTTTGATGACGTGATGGTGCTGCCGGGAGATGCTCCGCTTATTACAGCGCCGACTCTTGCAGACTTTGCGGCGTCTCACCGGGACGGAGAAAATGCCTGCAGTTTCCTGAGCTTCACGACAGACGACCCGACCGGCTACGGCCGCGTGGTGCGCGGCGGAGGAAGCATACGCGTCGTAGAGCACCGCGACGCGACAGACGAGCAGCTGATGATAAAAGAAGTAAACAGCGGCATGTACATATTCGACACAAAGGCGCTTGCCGCCGTGATAGACAGGATATCCTCCGGCAACGCTCAGGGGGAGTATTATCTGCCGGATGCGCTTTCGCTCATTGAAGAGGACGGCGGCAGGGTAAATGCTGTAATGGCAAAATCGCCGGACGAGTTCCTCGGCGTTAACGACCAGCTGCAGCTCGCTAAGGCAGCAGGTGTGATGCGCCGCCGCATAGTGGAAGGGTTTATGATAAACAGCGGACTGCAGTGCATGGACCCTGACAGCGTCTGGATAGGCCCTAAGGTAAAAATCGGGCGCGGCGCGGTCATTCATCCCTCGGTCCAGCTGTGGGGAGACTGTGTCGTGGAAGACGGGGCCTTTATAGGGAGCTTCACTGTGCTCAGGAATTCGGTCATACATGCCTGCGCGAATCTGAAGGGCTCGGTGCGCATGAATGATTCCGCTGTCGGGGAACGCGCCTCCGCGGGGCCTTTTGCATTCATGCGCGAAAATGCCGAACTTCTGGAGAATGCGCATGTCGGGCGTTTCGTTGAGGTAAAGAAGAGCTCCGTCGGCAAGGATTCCAAGGTCCCGCACCTTTCGTATATCGGCGACGCACAGATCGGAGAAGGTACGAATATAGGCGCGGGCACGATAACATGCAACTATGACGGCGAAAAGAAAAATCCCACAAAGATAGGACGTGACTGCCTTATCGGCAGCGATACGATGTTTGTGGCGCCGGTGGAAGTCGGCGACTGCGTATCGACCGCGGCAGGCTCCGTGATAACGGAAAATATACCGGACGGAGCTCTTGCGATAGCGCGTGCGAAGCAGATCAATAAAAGCGAATGGAGCCGGCTGAGGCGGCGTAAAGATAAAACAAACAAAGCGTGATTCAGGTCATACCGAATCAGCTAAGGGGGAAAAAAATTGTCCGCAGGAATACGTGAAGTAAAAATTTTTTCGGGGAGCGACTGCAGGGAATTTGCGAAAAGCATATGCAGCAATCTCGGCGTTCCTCTTGCTACTGTGAAGACCAAAAGATTCGCAGACGGCGAGATATCCGTATCGATCGAAGAAAGCGTCCGCGGCACCGACGTCTATGTTGTGCAGCCCACATGCAAGCCGGCAAATGAGCATCTGATGGAGCTGCTGATAATGGTCGATGCGCTGAGAAGAGCTTCCGCGCACCATGTCAACCTGGTGATACCTTATTTCGGCTATGCGAGACAGGACAGGAAGACAAAAGCGCGCGAACCGATCACAGCCAAACTCGTTGCCAACCTTATCGAAAAGGCCGGCGCCGACCGTGTCATAACGGCTGATCTTCATGCGGGACAGATACAGGGCTTCTTTGACATCCCTCTCGATCACCTTATGGGAGGGCCGCTGCTTGCATCCTACTTCCGTGAGAACCTTTCCGCTGATCTGAAAGAAGACGCGGTTACCGTAGTTTCCCCCGATATAGGCGGAGTCGCCCGCGCAAGGACATTTGCCGGCTATCTCGGAGACGCCGGTCTTGCGATAGTCGACAAATGGAGATCGCACGAAGTGGCCAATGTCTGCGAAGTCATGGATATAATCGGCAGCGTTGACGGAAAAACATGCATACTTGTCGACGACATAATAGATACCGCCGGAACGATGGTAAAGGCGGCCTCCGCTCTGAAAGAACGCGGAGCCAAAAAAGTATATGCCTGCGCGACGCACGGCATACTCTCCGACCCTGCGATCGACCGGCTGAAAACGTCCGAGATAGAAGAGCTGATCCTGACAGATACTATCCCTCTTCCGGAAGAAAAGAAGATCGATAAGATAAAGACGCTTTCGATAGCACCGCTCTTCGCAGAGGCAATGAGGCGCATCCATCTGGATCAGTCAATAAATACGCTCTTTACCCCAAGCGGGAAGAATTAATAAATATAAAAATTAAAAAAGCGTATAAAAGTCGCAAACATTTTTGAGGAGGAAACACCAATGGCCAAGAATCAGACGCTGAAACTCGACTTCACAAAAAGAGAAGTCACCGGCACCGGAGCATGCCGCAAGATCCGCTCAAAGAACCTTATCCCCGTGGTGCTGTACGGCCCCGACTACAGGAACGGGCTTCCGGGCACAGTATCCGCTAAGATCATAACCCCGCTTGCAAACAGCTCCCGCAGGGAAACCACCCTTGTCGAACTTGCGATCAGCGACGGGACTGCCGCATACGCCCTTATCCGCGATGTGCAGCGCCATCCGCTTACCCGCGCTATCCGCCACATCGACCTTTATCAGGTCGTGAAGGGGCATAAGATCAAGGTTGAGATCCCCGTCCGCGTCATCAATGCAGAGCTTTCAAAGGGCGTCAAGGAAGGCGGCCTTCTTGCGCAGAAGACCCGCATGCTTACCGTAGAAGTCCAGCCGAGCGAGATACCGGAAGAATTTACCGTCGATGCCCAGAATCTTGAGATGGGCGCCGAAGTTTTTGTAAAAGATATAGTAATTCCCGAAGGCGTCACTGTACTCAACGATCCTGAAGCTCTCGTGTTCCATATAGCGGCAGTCAGATCCTCCGTTGAAGAACCCGCGGCAGAGGGCGAGGAAGAGACCGCCGAAGTCGAAGTCGTGGCTAAAGGCAAGGCTGCCAAGGAAGAGGAATAACTTCCTGTTCCATAATCACGGAAATGAACAGCACGCGGCGGCCTGCCGTCATTTTTTGACTGTGCCGGCTGCTGCGTTGTTTTTGTTTTACGGTGCATGGTGCATGAAACCATGAAGCTTGTCGTTGGCCTTGGAAACCCGGGGTATGAATATGTCTGGACGCGCCATAACGCGGGATGGCTTATTGTTGATTCCTTTACGGCGCGACTCGGGCTTGGCATGCCTCAGATAAAGTTCCGCGGCGCATACTGGGGTCCTGCGTTTTGTTTTGACGAAAGGGTCGCGTTCCTTGAGCCTCATACCTACATGAATCTGAGCGGGTTATCCGTTGCGGAAGCGGTGCGCTACAGCAATATCGAACTCTCCGATCTGCTGATAATATCCGATGATTCAGCGCTTCCCTTCGGAAGGATACGGATGCGCGCAAGCGGCACCGCCGGCGGTCAGAACGGCCTCAAGTCGGTGCTGGGCGCTTTGGGGACGCTCGACGTTCCGCGGCTCAGAATAGGGATGGGCGCTCCTGACGGAGGAACTGACATGAGAGACTGGGTCCTCGGCAATATCCCCGGCGAACAGCGCAGAGAGTGGCACAAGATAGAAGACGCAGCATGGGAAGCGCTGGGACTCTGGCTGAAGGAAGGCATAGACAAAGCAATGTCAAAGGCGAACGGTTTTCGCTTAAATGGAGAAGGCTGAAAAAGGAAAGCACATAAGCTCTCTTCTTTCTCTGGATGAAGAGCATTGGCTGCGAAATAAAGGGGTCCACGTAGCTTCCAAAGGCTCGATGCGTCCATGGGTCTGCCGCGGCATGACAGACCCTCTGTTTGTTGTGCTGCCTGACGCCCGTCAGGCGCGGGACTTTGCCGCCGACGCGGCGGAACTGGGCGTCCTGCGGGACGTCAGGATACTGCCCGAAATATCTCTTTCCGATGATTCTGCAAGAAACGAAGCGCAGCGTTTTGCGAGAGGCGCGGTGCTTGAGAATTTTAAATACCGCGGCGGCGTGTTGGCAGCGACCCCTGCCGCTCTTATGGCCCCGTTTTCCACAGGCGCGGACTACCTTGAGCTTGAATGCGGCAGGGAGGCGGGACGTGACCGCCTTTCCGACTGGCTTTCACAGAAAGGCTACGAGCGCTGCGATCTGGTGTGGACCCCCGGACAGTATGCGGTGCGCGGCAGCATAGTAGATATCTTCAGCCCTTCGGATGATTATCCGCTCAGAATAGAATTTTTTGACGACGATGTGGAAAACATAAGGTTTTTCCTGCCGGAGACGCAGAAAAGCCTTCGCCAGATCAGAAAATGTTCGATACAGAGTCTTGTATCAAAAAGCGAAAGCCGTCTTGAAAGGTTTTTTCATGAAAATATGAGGGTCCTTCTTTTTGACCCTTCCTCCCTTGACACAACGGCGGAGAACACGCTCTGGCTCAGCAGAAGCATAACGCCGCAGTGCGCAGAGGACTCGCGGTGGCTCGCCTGGAACGATATTCTTGCGATGTTTTCGCATTTTAAGAGGCTCAGGATACTTCCCGATGTAAATAACTGCGCAGCCAGGATGTCGGTTGCGCTCTTCCCGAATTTCCGCGGCAGGCTTAAGGATGTCGAACACTTTTGCGCTTCGCTGCTGAATGACGGATACGAGATAAAAGTCGTGTCGGAATCGGCGCGCAGCCTCGAGTGGGCGAAGAGCAGCTCTTTTTCGTCCTGCCGCGGTATGCTGAGCGAGGGCTTCATTGACTCTGCGTCAAAAACAGCCGTGCTGACGGATCTTGAGCTTGCCGGGATAAGCGTCGTAAGGCGCACATCTGAAAACAGAGCCCCTTCCGACTGGGGCAGCAGCCTTATACGCGGGCAGTGGGTGGTGCATGAAGATTACGGCGTTGCTCTGTATATGGGCTCGCAGAGAGTCAAACTCTCCGACGGAGAGCAGGAGTATCTTGTTCTCCAGTTTGCCGAGGAAAGACGCCTTCTTGTACCGGTAATGCACTTCTACAAGATATCTCCGTGGTCCCCGCCGCCGGGACATGAGCCGGTCCCCGACAACCTTAAAGCATCCCACTGGAAGAGATCTGCGCAGAAGGCGCGTGAAGCGGCCGAACGCGCTGCAGCTTCTTTAGTCAAAATATATGCCGAACGCGAGCTCAGCAGCGGATTTGCATTTCCTGAAAACAGCGCGATGATGCGCGAGCTTGAAGACAGTTTCTTATACAAGGAAACCAAAGACCAGCTTCATGCGATCGACGACGTAATGCGCGATATGGCGCGCAGCACCCCGATGGACCGGCTTATCGTCGGCGACGTCGGCTTCGGAAAAACTGAGATAGCGATACGCGCCTCAGGCGTCGCGGCCTTTGCCGGCAAGCAGACAGCCGTTATGACTCCAACCACCCTGCTTGCGCAGCAGCATTTTGAAACTTTTACGGCCCGCTTTGCGAACACCGCTGTGCGCGTCGAGGTGCTTTCCCGTTTCGTTCCGGTCGCGAAGCAGAAGAAGATTCTGCAGGATCTCAGTGAAGGCAAGGTCGATATACTTATCGGGACGCACCGTATACTTGCCGGAGACGTCAGATTTAAAGACCTCGGGCTTGTGATCGTCGACGAAGAGCACCGTTTCGGCGTTATGCACAAGGAACATTTGAAAAAGCTGACGCCCGGCGTGGATGTGCTTATGCTTTCTGCCACTCCGATACCGCGTTCCCTTTCTCTCTCGCTCAGCGGACTGCGCGATATCTCCATTCTCGAGACGCCGCCGCAGCGCCGGCTGCCGGTAATAACAGTTGTGCGTCCCTTCTCCGAAGATCTGCTGAAAAACGCGGTGCTTAGAGAAAAGAACCGCGGCGGACAGATCTTCTATGTTCACAACCGCATAAACGATCTTCAGGACAGGGTCGTTATGCTGAAGCGTCTTTTCCCGAAGCTGTCGATCGCCGCTGCGCACAGCAGGACGACGGAAGCCGCGCTTGAAAAGACGATGGCGGATTTTTCATCCGGAAAGATCGATATACTGGTCTGCACGACGATCGTCGAAAGCGGGCTCGATATACCCGCCGCAAACACCCTTATAGTAGACGACGCGCATGAGCTGGGACTTGCGCAGATGTACCAGCTGAGGGGGCGCGTCGGGCGGCGCGAGGAACAGGCGTACGCTTTTCTCTTTTACCCGCCGGACGCGCGCATATCGGTGGAATCGAGCGAGAGGCTCGAGGCGATAGCTGACCTTGACGAGCTCGGCGCAGGCTATCAGCTGGCAAGACGCGACCTTCAGATAAGAGGAGGCGGCGATCTTATAGGGGTATCGCAGCACGGCAGCGCCGGAAGGATAGGCTATCAGAAATACTGCGATATGCTTGCAGACGAGATAGCAAGGATAAAGGGAGAATATCACGAGCGGATGACAGCCGAGGTATCTTTCCCCGTATCCATTCCGGGGGATTATCTGCCCCAGGAAAACCTGCGTGTCACTCTTTACAGGCGGCTGATAAAGGCAGGTTCCGCGGAAGAGGCTGAAGATCTCCGCACCGAGACGCGCGACCGCTTCGGGAATATCCCGAAGGAACTTGACTTTCTCTTTGATCTCGCAGTTATCCGCGGCGCGGCAGGCAAACTGGGCATAACCGGACTGATATGCAGCCGCTATGAACTGGTGCTGCAGGGAAGGCCCGACGCGCCGTGGGAAAAGCTTAAGTTCCCTCCCCGCTGGCGCAGGCGTGCCGACGGCTTTATCGGCCCCGGAAGCTTTTCCGGAATGAAAGAGGCGGCGAATATAATATTAGAACAAAACGCGCGCCTATCTGATAAAATATTGCCATGCGGGAGTGGTTGTAATGACTATGGAAAATAAAACGGCGGAAAGGTTTCTGAAGCTGGTGGAGATAATGAAGCGCCTGCGGGCTCCTGACGGCTGTCCGTGGGACAGAGAGCAGGACTTCTTATCTCTTCGCCGCTATATAATCGAGGAAGCCTATGAACTGATACAGGCAATAGAAACGGAAAATAACGCGAACATCTGCGAAGAGTGCGGAGACCTGATGCTTCAGGTCATATTTGTCTCCTGTCTTGCAGAGGAACGCGGCACTTTTACGATAGACGACGTTATGGAGCATCTTGCCGACAAACTGATAAGGCGCCACCCTCACGTATTCGGCGAAGTGAACGTAAGCAGCTCGGAGGACGTCCTCAGAAACTGGGAACG
This sequence comes from Synergistes sp., assembly GCA_017537925.1. GTDB lineage: Bacteria > Synergistota > Synergistia > Synergistales > Synergistaceae > Synergistes. Next base: position 12,074 of record JAFYJW010000052.1, read on the forward strand.
GATAAAGACTGCCGAGCGCAAAGGCAGGGAGGAAGATTCCTCCTATATGGCAGGTATCCCTCGCGGCATGCCGGCGCTGCTGCGTGCCTACCGCATACAGGAGCGCGCCGCGAAGCCCGGCTTCGACTGGCCTAAGGGGGATCCGTCTCCTGTACTTGCAAAGGTCGAGGAGGAGCTTGCCGAGCTGAAAAAGGCGCTTGCGGAGGGTAAAAAAGAAGATATAGCCGAAGAATTGGGCGATCTTGTTTTCGCTTCGGTAAACCTGTCGCGGCATATGGGCATAGACCCCGAGATCAACCTGCACGCGGCGTGCGAAAAGTTCGACAGGCGTTTCCGCCTTGTTGAAAAAGCCGTGGAAAAGTCCGGGCGCGACTGGAAAGACTTCACCCTTGGCGAGCTTGACGAATTCTGGAAAATGGCAAAGTCAGAGAATAATAAATAATTAAAACCGGAGGAATCAACTTATGACAACTGAAGAAAAAATCAAAGACGTACTTGAAAATCAGGTCACACCGATGCTTGCGTCACACGGCGGCTTCTGCACGTTCGTAAGATACGACGAACCTGCGGCAACGGCATATGTAGCGATGGAAGGCGCCTGCGGCACCTGCCCGTTCGCACTTGAAACGCTCAGAATGACTGTTGAGCAGGTCGTTATATCAGCCGTTCCTGAAGTAAAAGCCGTAGAAAGGGCGTAGGCCTCTTTTTTCATAATGCAGCAAACGAAAAATACGCAGGATGATCTCGGCAGCGCCGACGAAGCGGCAGTAAAACTGCTTGCTGAGCATGAAGAGATATTAAGACTTGTGGAGAGGGACTTCCCCGTAAAAGTCTATGCGAGGGGAGGCTCGCTCTCCGTAAAAGGCGAAGACGGCGCGCTTGCAGGAAAGATCGAGGGCCTGCTGAGACAGTTTGCCGATCTGTCCCTTTCAGGCCACAGGCTGAACAGCGCGGAAATACGGTATGGGCTTCACAGCATATGCAGCGGTGAAGACGTCGATCTGCGCTCGTTGTATGACGATGTGGTATGCGTCAGCAACAGAGGCAAGGCGATTCGCCCGTACACAGCCGGGCAGAAGGAATATATAGCGGCGATGCGCGCGAGCGATATAATCTTCGGCATCGGTCCAGCCGGCACAGGAAAGACCTATCTGGCCGCGGCGCAGGCGGTGGCGATGCTGAAATCGGCAAAGGTAAGCCGCATAATACTTGTGCGCCCGGTAGTCGAAGCCGGAGAGCGGCTCGGTTACCTGCCGGGGGATATGAACGAGAAGATAGCGCCCTATCTGCGTCCTCTTTACGACGCGTTTTACGATCTTCTCCCGGCGGAACGTTTTGACCGTTACTTTGAAAAAGGCGTAATAGAACTGGCTCCGCTTGCGTATATGCGGGGGCGGACACTCAACGACAGCTTCATTATCCTTGACGAAGCGCAGAATACTACCCCCGAACAGATGAAAATGTTCCTGACGCGCCTCGGCTTCGGTTCCAAAGCTGTCGTTACCGGCGATATAACGCAGGTGGATCTGCCCGGCAGCAAGGAATCAGGGCTTAAAGTCGTTCAGGATATCCTTAAGGGTATACCCGGCGTCGCGTTTATCAGACTCGGAGAGGGCGACGTCGTAAGGCATGAGATAGTTCAGAGGATCGTGAGGGCCTATGAAGAGTATGACAGGCGCAGAGCAGAAAAACAGTCTGAGAGATGACCTGGCGGCTTTCTTCAAAAAGATAGCCTCTCTCTGCCGGAACAGGCAGCTGATAATTTTCCGCGCCATACTGCTTGCCGTCGCGGCTCTTTTGATAACACTCAACTGGTATTTTGTCGACAGGCGCGAGAATTATCAGATTGGAATGCCTTCGCAGCGTGCATATCTTGCCCTCACGTCGGTTCGCTACGAGGACAGGGCCGCGACGCTCGATCTGCGCCAGCGCGCCGCGTCCCGCATCATCGATGTCATGGTGCAGGACGAAAAAATAGCTTCCGAAGTTTCCCGCCGCCTTGAGCTTTTAAAAGGCAGGGAATACCAGCAGCTCTTCAACAAACCGCTGCTGCGCATATTAGGAAAACAGAGCGAGGAATCGCAAAAAGCCATAGTAGACGCGGCCGTGGATATCGGACGGAAGGTGCAGAACCAGTCCGCAGACAGGGAACAGCAGACCTCGCTTATATGGAAATACCTTAAGGATTCGGCTTTGACCCAGTCGGAGCGCAATATAGCCTTCCAGATGCTCGACGTGGTCCTGAACCCGTCGCTCCAGTCTGACGGCGAAATGGTGCAGAAGCTGCGCGAAGACGTCGCGTCACAGATACCATCTGTTATAAAAGAGATACGGACCGGCTCGGTCCTTGTTCAGAAGGGACAGGTAGTTACCCCGGCCCTTGCGAAGCTGCTTGCCTCTCAGGGATATCCCGACGCGGCTTTCAACTGGAAGCATCTGATATTTGTACTTGGAATGATAATAGTATGGAGCTTCTGGCCGATATGGATAGCCGGAGGCCTGCGTGAAAAGCTTTCGCTGCGCGAATGGGTGTATATCGCCGTCGTTATCTCCGTCGTGTGGGCGCTGGAAGTGGTCTTTGCGCGCATGGGCGGCTACTCGATGGCCGTGCTCGGCCTGACGGGCTGGCTCTGCCTTACGATACCGGTATCGCTTTCCTTCCATGTAATATTGGGAGGCGGAGTGATAAGCGTCATGATAGCCTACGGCACTAACCCGGGCATAGTCTGCCTCGGCTGCATACTTGCCGCTGTATCGGCGAGCGTCGGCAGGATACTGTTTATAGACCCTCCGAACCACAGAATAACGATATGGCGCAATCTCTTCTTCCTCGGGCTGTGCCTGAGCGCCGCTTCGCTGTGCATACACTGGGGACTCGGCCTTTATTTCAACCACAATCTGCTGCTCACCGCAATATTCTTCAGCGCGGTCTGGGGACCGATAGTGATAGCGCTTCTTCCGCTGTGGGAAAACATCTTCGATGTTCTTTCGCCTCTGCGGCTGCTTGAGCTGAGCCATCCCTCCCAGCCGCTGATAAAGCGTCTGCAGATGGAAGCGCCGGGGACCTACAACCATGTGATAATGGTGGCGACCCTTGCTGAAGCAGCTGCAGACAGGCTGCGTATGAACGGACTTATCGTCCGTGCCGGCGCATATTACCATGACATAGGCAAACTGAAGAATCCTCAGTATTTTGTCGAAAACCAGCGTTCGGGGGAAAATATACATGACAGCCTGCCGCCCGCGCTCTCCGGCACTCTTCTGATATCGCACGTCAAAGAGGGGCTTGAGATAGCGCAGCAGACCAATCTGCCTAAGGCTCTGCGCCGATTTATCGCAGAACATCACGGCACGACGGTGCAGAAATATTTCTATGAAAAAGCAAAAGCGCTCGGAGAGAACGTTACCGAAGAACAGTTCCGCTATCCCGGCCCGCGTCCTCAGTCGCGTGAAACGGCGCTTGTCATGCTTGCCGATTCCGTGGAAGCGGCCGTAAAGGGACGCAACCGCCCCTTTGCCGACGACAGGGAACTGTCGGATTTTATAATACAGGTCATACGCAGCAAAGCAGAGGCGCAGCAGCTTAACGACGTCGACTTCACGATGAAGGAGTTGTCTGTAATAGCGGATGCCTTCAAAGAGGTCTTCCGTTCGACCTATCATTCCCGCGAGGTCAAGAATATAGACGACATTATCAAAGAAGCGAAAATGAAAAGGGACGAACGGGCCGACGACGACACGATGCAGAACATGGGGACAGCGCTTCTTGACGGCGGAAGGGACGGGAGTGACAGGTAGATGGATACGATCATACGTTGCGGCGCAGTATCGGGAAAAAGTACGGCTGACCTCTTCCCGGAAGAAAAGCTGAATCGGCTCGGGGAGGTATTCTCGGAATATCTTGCGGCAGAGAGTCTTTTGCCCGGCTCTGTTTCGGATTGCGAGATATCTCTCGTATTTGCCGAAAAAGACGAAATAGCGGGGCTCAACCTTGAATACCGTGATACCGAAGGACCTACGGACGTCCTTTCCTTCCCGATGTGGGAAGACGAAGAGGGACGTTTTTCTCCTCCGGAGGACTGGGAGTCTCTTATGCTGGGGGATATTATCATATGCCCTGAAGTAGCCGGCGCAAACGCGAAGGAAAACGGCGTCAGCGCAGAAAAGGAAATAGCGCTTTTGATCTGCCACGGCTTCCTTCATCTTCTTGGCTTCGACCATGCGGAAGATGATGACAGAGAAGCTATGTGGAAAGCCCAGACGCTGCTCCTTGAGCGCTTTATGAAGAAAGAAGCAGCTGAGGATGAGTGAGATAGATACCACGCTTGCACGAAAGCTTCTTTCGATGGCCGCAGAAGCACGGACGATGGCATATGCTCCATATTCCGGCTTCCATGTCGGGGCTGCTCTCCTCTTTGAGAACGGAGAGACGGTCTGCGGCTGCAATGTCGAAAACGCAAGCTACGGCCTTTCTATGTGCGCTGAGCGCGGCGCAATGATCGCGGCAGTGGCAAAAGGCCTTAAAGATCCTGTCGCTGTCGCCATCTCGGGGGAGGGCGGCTCTTTCTGCCCGCCCTGCGGCGCGTGCAGGCAGTTCCTGGCCGAATTCAACCCCGATATGAGCGTGATTCTTGAAGACGACGGAGAGATAAAGTTCTATACAATAAAAGAGCTGCTCCCTGTTTCGTTTTCCCTCGAAGGGGTTGCCTGCGGGGAGAAAAAGGAATGAGCGCCGAAAAAGATTTCCGCTGCGGCTTTGCGGCGCTTCTGGGGCGCCCCAACGTAGGAAAATCTTCGATAATAAACGCGCTGCTGAAGGAAAAGGTAGCGGCGGTATCGCCCAAACCGCAGACGACGCGCAATGCCGTGCGCTGCATTTATACGAGCGAACATGAACAGATAATATTCGTCGATACGCCCGGCATCCATATGCCCAGACACGCTTTGGGCGAATTCATGATGAAAGAGGCTGAGGAGTCTCTTATGACGGTCGATGCCGTCTGCTATGTCGTGGAGGCGCAGGACAGGGCGGTAAGCGAAAAAGACGCCGTGGTGCTCAAAATGCTTGAGACTCTGCCCATCCCCGTAATTCTTGCGGTCAATAAGACAGACAAGTCTGCGTCCCCCGAAGAATACAAAAAAGCGGCGGCGGTCTATCAGGATCTTGTAAAGCCTGTCGCGGTGATACCGGTGTCGGCCAGAAAAGGGACCGGACTTGCGGAACTTGCCGCTGCGATAAGCGCGCAGCTTCCTGTACAGCCTGCGATATATGACGAAGATATCCTTATGGACACGACGGAGCGTTTCCTTGCCGCGGAGATAATACGCGAAAAGATTCTGCTCCATACCCAGGAGGAGGTCCCTCACAGCGTAGCGGTAGTCATAGACGAATTCAAAAGCCCGGACGAATATCCCGAGCTTAAGATATGCACGATACGCGCTACCATCATCGCAGACCGCCAGGGACATAAGGGGATAATAATAGGCAAAAACGGCTCCATGCTCAGACGCATAGGCAGCGACGCGCGTGAAGAGCTCGAAAAGCGTATGGGACAAAAGGTTTTCCTTGAACTGTGGGTAAAGGTCAAGCCCGACTGGCGCAAATCACCGGAAGAGCTGCGCCGCATCGGTTACGTAAATTGATACCTCTGCATCTTCCTCAGGGCTATTACACAGGAACCGGGACTGTTCTTCTGCGCAGGGATTCTGCAAAAGAGGGGCAGTCCGTTTTGATATTTATGCGGGAACTCGGACCGAGATGGATAACGGCGCCGCGCGCAAACGCGAAAAACCGTTTCGGCGGGGCCACCGAGCCGCTGACATGGGCGCGCTATTCGCTCTATCAGAGCCCGTCGAGGCTCTATCTGCAGGAAGCTGAGGTCAAAGAGGATTTTATCACGCTGCGCCGCAGCGGCAGCTCGCTTCTCTGCGCGGCAAGGCTGTATAAGCTGACGTCAAGGGAAGCGCCCGCCGCCTGTGAGAACGACGCGCTGCTGAGGGCGCTGTGGAACGCCATGGTGCAGCTTAAGGAAGGCTGCCCGGCCGACGCAGTGGAGTTCCGTTATGTCTGGAAGTTTCTGAATACCATGGGACTTGCGCCGTCGTACTCGATCTGCGTTTCCTGCGGCGCGCGCATTTCAGGAAGCGCGGCTGCTGGGAAGGAAGGTGTATTCTGTGCCTCCTGCGCCGGAGAAGGACTCCCGAAAATGTCGGCAAAGGAGCTTTATGAACTGCGCGCGGCGGCCGGGCTGCCTCATGACAAGTTTCTGGCCTGGTCGAAAGGGCTGGAAAGAAGCGATAATTTCATCAGGAATATTAAATTGCTGTCGTCATATTTTGCCAATATGAGATAGAATAAAAAAGTTATATGAAAAACCGAACCAAGTGAAGGAGGCAAAGTCGGTGAACTTTCAGGAAATAGTAATGCGTCTTGAAAAATTCTGGGCTTCCCGGGGCTGCGTAGTCCAGCAGCCTTATGACATAGAGGTCGGCGCCGGTACGATGAACCCCGCAACGACCCTGCGCGTTCTCGGTCCGGAACCATGGCGCGTAGCCTATGTCGAGCCTTCAAGAAGACCGACAGACGGAAGATACGGAGAGAATCCGAACAGACTGCAGCACTACTATCAGTATCAGGTAATAATCCAGCCTGCGCCGAAAAATATCCAGGAGATGTACATAGACAGCCTTAAGGTCTTGGGGATAGACCCGTCGGAGCACGATATCCGCTTTGTTGAGGATGACTGGGAAAACCCGACTACAGGCGCATGGGGGCTCGGCTGGGAGGTATGGCTCGACGGCATGGAAGTCACACAGTTCACATACTTCCAGCAGATGGGCTCTATAGATATGGACGTCGTCCCGGCGGAACTTACATACGGAATAGAAAGAATAGCGATGTTCGTTCAGAAGGTCGACAACGTATACGACCTTGAATGGGTCGGGAACGTCAAATACGGCGATGTACACCACAAGGGCGAAGTAGAGCATTCCACATACAACTTTGAGATAGCGGACACTGATATGCTCTTCAGCCTCTTCAACAAATACGAGGCCGAGTCGAAGCGCGTGCTGGAAGCTGGGCTGGTGCTTCCGGCCTACGACTATGTCCTGAAGTGCTCACATTCCTTCAACCTGCTTGACGCAAGAAACGCAATCAGCGTTACAGAAAGAACAGGCTACATCGGACGCGTGCGCGCGCTCGCGTCAGCCTGCTGCCAGGCCTACATAAAACAGCGCGAAGAGATGGGTTATCCTCTTTCAGGCAAATTCGACGAATATGAAAAGGAAGGTGAGTAACGGTGAAAGACCTTCTGTTTGAGATAGGCACCGAAGAAATACCGGCGCGCTTTATGCCTAAGGCTCTTGCGGATCTGGCGTCGTATGCCGCTGAGGAACTGGACGGAGCGCATATCCCGCACGGCGAGATAAAGTCGCAGAGCACGCCGCGCCGCCTTGTGCTGTACGTTAAGGACCTCGCGGAAAAACAGGCTGACGCTGTTGAGACTTTCCGCGGTCCGGCAAAAAGCGCAGCGTTCGCGCCTGACGGCACCCCTACAAAGGCTGCGGAAGGCTTTGCCCGCAGCAGAGGCGTCAGCGTTTCGGATCTGAAAGTTGAAAAAATAGGAAACGCCGAATACGTTACCGCCGAAAAACGCACGGCCGGCGAAGACGCGCTGTCGCTCCTGCCGGACGTCTTAGGCAGGCTGATACGCCGCATGTCATTCCCCAAGAGCATGTACTGGGGCGATAAGAACGTACGCTTTGCCCGCCCCGTGCGCTGGATAGTCGCGCTGTACGGCGATAAGGTCATCGACGTGGAGTTCGGCGGCGTGCGCAGCGGGAATATCTCCCGCGGCCACAGATTCATGGGAAGCTCCTCGGTCCCCGTGAAGGACGCAGCCTCATACGCACAGGCAATGCGCGACAATTTCGTTATTACCGACCCCGAAGAGCGCAGGGCGATGATAATGGCAGGCGTCGCCGAGATAGAAAAGGAACTCGGCGCAAAAGTCACCGTCGATCCCGAGCTTCTCGATGAAAACGTTCACCTCAACGAATATCCGATTCCTTTCTACGGCAGCTTTGACAGGGAATTCCTTGAGATTCCCTCTGAAGTTCTCGTGCTCTCGATGGCGAAGAACCAGCGCTACTTCCCGGTGCATGACGCAGACGGTAAGCTTATGGCTTATTTTATCGGCGTCAGCAACAACCGCGCAAAGGATATGAAAGTCGTCAGGGAAGGCAACGAAAGAGTCCTGCGCGCCCGTCTTTATGACGCGGATTTCTTCTGGAAGGAAGACCAGCAGAAATCCCTCGACGAACGCGCCGAAGAGCTTAAGAGCGTAACATATCAGGAGCAGCTGGGCTCTGTCTACGACAAAGTGCAGCGTGTCAAAAACATAGCGCTGACCCTTGCCGATAAACTTGGCTGCAAAGTGGACAAGGCTCTGCTTTCGCGCGCCTGCGATCTCGCAAAGGCTGACCTCGTGACCAACATGGTATATGAATTCTCGGACGTTCAGGGCGTTATGGGACGTGAATATGCCCGCAGAAGCGGCGAGCCGGAGGAAGTTGCTCTTGCGCTCTACGAGCAGTATCTGCCGCGGTTTGCAGGCGACGAGCTCCCCTCACAGCTGTACGGCGCTCTGATCGGGCTGGGGGAACGTCTCGATACGCTGGCCGCGATATACAAGATAGGGCTCGAACCCACGTCGTCGCAGGATCCGTACGGCCTGCGCCGCGCGGCCCGCACGATCAGCGAGCTGATATGGGGCCTGTCGCTCGATATAGACATGGACGAAGCGCTTAAACTGGCGGCAGATCAGCTTGAACTGCCGCCGGAAAGGCTGGAAAAGCTCAGGGCCTTCATGGCGCAGCGCCAGCAGGTCCAGCTCAGGGAAAAGGGAGAGAGCCACGAGGCCGTGATGCTTGCTATGCAGGCCGCCCCGTCAAGGCCGCTTCAGATGTTCCGTCTTTCCGAAGTCCTTACTAAAGCAGGCGGCGAGGAGTGGTTCGCCGAGCTTATAAATGCGGCCGTAAGGGTAAAGAATCTCCTGTCGAAGTCAGAGGAAGCCCCCGGCGCCGTCGACAGAAGCAAACTTTCTGCGGAAGCCGAGAAAAAGCTCTGCGATGAGCTCGGCAAGCTGACCGCTGAGGCGCACAGCGCGGTCTCATCCTGCGACTGGGAGAAACTGGCGGCTACGATGGCGGAGCTTGCGCCTGTGATAGCGCAGTTCTTCAAAGACGTCCTCGTAATGGACGAAGATCCGCAGATACGCGCGAACCGCCTTGCTCTGCTTGCGGAATGCCAGGCCTTCTTCATGCAGATAGGCGATTTCAGCATACTGAAATAGGGCAGTACGTAAAAACAGCCGCAGCTGCTCGAAAAAAGCAGGCGGCATTTGGATACCGAAAAGGAGGAGATACAAGTGGAGCAGAAAAAAAAGTATATCTATGACTTCTGCGAAGGAAGTGCGGACATGAGGACGCTTCTCGGCGGAAAGGGAGCAAACCTTGCCGAGATGTCGAAAATAGGACTTCCGGTGCCTCCGGGATTTATCATCACCACGGAAGCCTGCCACAGATACTGGGAGGAAGAGGACTTCATCTCCAGCATCTGGGATGACGTCAAAGCTGCCGTAGCCAGGGTCGAAAAGCTGGCCGGCAAAAAATTCGGAGCTTCGGTCAATCCTCTGCTCGTATCCGTGCGTTCCGGCGCTCCTGTGTCGATGCCCGGAATGATGGACACGATACTGAACCTCGGTCTGAACGACGATACGGTAAAAGCCCTTGCCGAGGCGGCCGGTGATGAAAGATTCGCTTACGACAGCTACCGCCGCTTCATCCAGATGTTCTCCGACGTAGTTCTCGGCGTTGATATAGTCAAGTTCGAGGAGCGCCTTGCGAAGGCAAGGGAAAATGCCGGAGTGCAGGCGGACTACCAGATTCCCGCGGATGAGCTGAAGAAACTTGTCGCCGACTATAAGGAGATCGTAAAGGAAGCCGGCTTTGACTTCCCTGTCGACCCGTGGAAGCAGCTCCGCCTTGCGATAGACGCCGTCTTCCGCAGCTGGAACACGCCGCGCGCCATCACCTACCGCAAGATAAACAAGATACCGGAAGAATACGGCACGGCAGTCAACGTAGTCACTATGGTATTCGGAAACTTAGGCGACGACTGCGGCACCGGTGTCTGCTTCACAAGAAGCCCGTCGACCGGAGAAAACAAGCTCTTCGGAGAATATCTGATAAACGCTCAGGGCGAAGACGTGGTCGCCGGTATCCGCACGCCTGTCCCGATAGCGGCTCTTGAAAAAGACATGCCGGAAGTCTACAGCGAATTCAACCGCATCGCCAAGCTGCTTGAGAAGCATTACCGCGACGCGCAGGACATAGAATTTACCGTTGAGCGCGGCAAGCTTTACATACTGCAGACGCGCAACGGCAAACGCACTGCCGCGGCCGCTGTGCGCGCGGCGGTCGAGATGCTGCACGAAGGTCTCATCGACGAGGCTACAGCGGTATCCCGCGTAACGCCGGATCAGGTGGAGCAGCTTCTGCACCCGCAGATCGACGCGAAAGCGAAGCGCGACGTGCTTGTAAAGGGTCTCCCCGCTTCACCGGGCGCGGCTGTCGGCAGAGTCGTATTCAATGCCGACGAGGCGGCTGAGCGCGGCGGTAAGGGCGAAGCCGTCGTTCTCGTTCGTCCGGAAACGACCCCTGACGATATCCACGGACTCTTTGCGTCCCAGGGCGTCCTCACCAGCCACGGCGGAATGACGAGCCATGCGGCTGTCGTCGCGCGCGGACTCGGCAAACCCTGCGTTTCCGGCGCAGAGAGCGTAAAGATCGACCTCGCGGCCGAAACATTCACTGTGGGCGGAGTCACGGTAAAGAAAGACGATTATCTGACGCTCGACGGCAGCAGCGGAGACGTCATACTCGGGAAAATGGAGCTTATGGAGCCCCAGTTCGACGACAACTTCCGCGAGCTTCTTGACACCGCGGACAAAGTTGCGAAGATGCAGGTCTGGGCAAACGCCGATACCCCGGAAGACGCCAGACGCGCGCGCGCTTTCGGCGCGAAGGGCATAGGCCTCTGCCGCACCGAGCATATGTTCATGGCTGCCGACCGCCTGCCGGTAATGGAAGCGATGGTCGTGGCCCACACCACAGAAGAGCGCATAGTTCAGCTTGACAAGCTCGAAAAGATGCAGGAAGAAGACTTCACCGGAATATTCGAGGCGATGCAGGGCCTGCCTGTCACGATACGCCTTCTCGACCCGCCGCTCCACGAATTCCTGCCCAAGATACCCGAGCTTGTAAAGGCACTTGAGACGCTTGATCCTGAAAGCGCCGAGGCAGAGAAGATCAAAGCCACCATAGCCCGCGCGAGGGAGCTGCATGAGCAGAACCCGATGCTCGGTTTCCGCGGCTGCCGTCTCGGCATGATCTATCCCGAGATCTACGAGATGCAGGCAAGGGCTATATTCAACGCGGCCTGCAAGCTCACGAAAAAAGGCGTCAGCGTTATCCCCGACATAATGATACCGCTCGTCGGAACGCAGTTTGAAATGAAAGCGATGCGCGAGCTCGTTGACAGGATCGGAGCCAAGATAATAGAAGAGAGCGGAGTAAAGCTCGAATACATGGTCGGAACGATGATCGAGCTGCCGCGCGCGGCGCTCGTCGCCGACCAGCTTGCCGAGTACGCGCAGTTCTTCAGCTGCGGTACAAACGACCTCACGCAGACGACATTCGGTTATTCACGCGACGACGCAGAAGGCAAATTCCTTGCCCAGTACGTCCAGATGGGCGTATTCAAGGAAAACCCGTTCGCACAGCTCGACAGGGACGGCGTAGGCGCACTTATGCAGATCGCGGCGGAGAAGGGCCGTTCGGTACGCCCGAACATACAGCTCGGTATATGCGGCGAACACGGCGGCAACCCGTCGAGCATTGCCTTCTGCAATAAGCTTGCTTTAAACTATGTCAGCTGCTCGCCTTTCAGAGTGCCGGTAGCAAGACTGTCTGCTGCGCTTGCAGCTCTCGGGGAAATAAAATAGCCCTCTGCTGACCGCAGCTTTCATCACCGTTCCGCTTAAGCGCCATAGCGGCTCTTTGGCGGGCAGGAAAAGCAAAAGTTAAATAAAGATACAGTACGGGGATGCCTCCGAAGGGCGGCGTCCCCTTTTTCTTCATCAGAAAGCCCGCCGCTTTGCGGAAGAAGCGTGAACATGGCCGCCTTTTCGGGATTTCGATACGCGCCCCGGGCAGGCGGCGGTGCATTTTTATCCGCGGTTGCGCAGCGCTTAAGCTCCTGTCATAATATATCCGGACAAAACCTGATAATACGGAGATAAAACATGACGATACGCGAACGCAGTGAAGAGATAGAAAAACAGATACTTTCACAGGAGGCCTGCCTTGCCTGCGAAAGCCGCGGGAGGGAAAGGGCGGAAGAACCATGCGCTGTGCGCACATGCTTTCAGCGCGACCGCGACCGCATCATACACTGCAAATCATTCCGACGGCTCAAATATAAAACGCAGGTCCTGCTGCTGCCGGAGGGCGACCATTACAGGACCAGGCTCACCCATACGCTTGAGGTCTCTCAGATCGCCCGCACTATCTCCCGCGCTCTTCGCCTGAACGAAGATCTCACCGAAGCGATAGCGCTGGGGCATGACCTCGGGCACACACCGTTCGGCCATATGGGAGAGAAAGTCCTCGATCTGCTGGCAAAAAAGTACGGACTTTCCGGCTTCCATCATGCAGCCCAGAGCCTGCGCGTCGTCGACGTTCTGGAAAAAGACGGGCGCGGGCTGAACCTTACATGGGAAGTGCGTATGGGGATAATACAGCATTCAAAAGGGCAGACCGACGTAAGGTCCGGATATGAGCTGACGAATCCGTCGACGATGGAAGCGTGGGTAGTCCGCGTTTCAGACTCCCTTGCCTATATAAATCACGATATAGACGACGCGCTTCGCGCGGGGCTTATCGACGTGGACGCCCTTGAGCCGGATATCATGAAGATGGTGTCGATCCCCAACTCAAAAAGAATAAACGGGATGATACTTGACGTTATAGCAAACAGCAGCGGAACCCGCATCGGATTCAGCGCAGGGATGCTGTCCAATATAGAACGGCTCCGCAGTTTTCTGTACCGCTGCGTATATACGCGCGCAAACGCCGTCATAGAAGATTCCAGAGTCGAGCATGTCCTTACGGCCCTTTTTGAAGACCGGCTGAAGACAAACGGCGGCTCGCCGCAGGAAGCGGTCGATATGATATCCGGCATGACGGACCGCTATGCGCTGCACCTTTTCAAAGAGAAATTTATACCCAGCCCCTGGCCGATACCTAAGATCCGCTGAAGCTTCCGAGGCTTATTCTATTATCTTATATTTTCTGAGAAGTTCCTGATAGCGCGCTTCCATTTCGCTCATCTGGCTCGGATCCTGCTTGTAAGGATCCGCAGTTGCGCTGGGCAGCTTCACCGGCTCGGTGACAGCCGGTTTTTTCTGCGGAACGGGCGGAGCCTCGGCTGTTGTCTGGGCGGTGTCGGCAGATACAGGCTCCGCCTTTGGCTTCAGCCGCAGAGCATATCTTTCAGCTGTTTCCTCGTCGTCTATCGGGGCAAGGAGCAGAACGGGCGCGTTGTCGTCGGTAAGCGCACGTGAATCTGACCCCCCGTGCCACGGACAGACGGCCGAAGGCGCGTGTCCCTGCGGAAGAAGCAGATTGGCAGACTGGCATCCGGGGCCCGCAAGAAAGCCTGTCCTTCTGCATACGCTGACAGCTTCGACCTCAGCGTCAGCCGGGACTGTAAATGTCGCAGGAAAACTCATTTTCGTAACCGCAAAAGAAACGAACTCTTTCCATACAGGCAGCGCCGCAACAGATCCGGTGGCCTTTCCTCCGAGAGGCTTATGGTTGTCATTTCCCACATAAACAACGGCGACGAGCCCTGGGATGCCGCCGACGAACCATGCGTCGGTATAATCGTTGGTCGTTCCTGTCTTGCCGAAAGTCTCGTGCCCTTCTATCTTTCCGTTGGCTCCGGTACCCCACGAGGTGACCTGCTGCAGCATAGAGCGCATTTCCACAGCAGTTGCGGGCGATATTTTGCTTTCTATCGCAGGTCCGTTCTGTTCGAGGGAATCGCCGTTGCGCGAAAGAATCTCTTTGATGGAATACGGATTTACTCTGTAGCCGTTATTCGCGAATGCCGCATAAGCGACGAGCAGCTCAAGAGGCGTCAGGCTTGCCGAACCTAAAGCAAGCGACAGATCGTCGGGCAGATACGGAGTCGTTATGCCGAGGCGTCGTGCGAGTCCGGCGACGCGGTCGACGCCGTCGATCTGGGCAAGGCGGACAGCCGAAGTGTTCGTGGATTTTGCAATAGCCGTGACAAGTGTGATCTCTCCGTCATACTTGGCGGAATTATAGTTTGTCGGCGACCAGCCGTTCGGAAAGCTGAGCGGCGCGTCGAGTATATGATCGACGGCGCGGTATCCCTGCTCGACGGCCGCAGCGTAGACAAAAGGCTTAAAAGCGGACCCGGGCTGCCTGTAAGCCTGGGTCGCGCGGTTGAACTTGCTTTTATTGAAATCCCTGCCTCCCACGAGCGCCAGTATCTCTCCGGTGCTCGGGTCAAGCGCGGCAAGGGCTCCCTCATGCGGCATTTTGGCAACGATGGCTTCAGCCTTTTTCTGTATCTCAAGATCGATAGTCGTATAGACCTTCAGCCCGCCGCGGTAGACCTTCTCTGTCCCGTAGACCGGCAGCAGATGGTTGAAAAGTATATACGAAATGAAATAAGGGGCGCCGTCGATCGAAAGAGAGCTTGTTTCTTTCGTCTGAGGCTTGGCAAGCTCGGGCTTCTTATCTATCAGCCTGTTGTAGTCGTCATTTGATATCCAGTCGAGGTCGAGCATGCGCCGCATGACGTAAGCCTTGCGTGTCTGTGAATTCTGTTCGTGCCTGAATGGCGAATACTTTTCCGGCGCTGCGACAAGCCCCGCAAGGACCGCCGACTCGTCTATCGTAAGAGCTGCCGGCTTCTTGTTGAAATATGTTTTTGCCGCCGCCTCCACGCCGTAAGCGCCGTGCCCCATATAAATGGTATTCAGGTACATCTCAAGAAGCTGGTCCTTGGTATAGATGCGCTCAAGCCTTAAAGCCAGGACAGCCTCCTTTGCTTTTCTTATAATTGTCTTCTCGTTGGAGAGGAAAAGATTTCTTGCGAGCTGCTGGGTTATAGTGCTTGCTCCCTGTTTTGCCCCTCTGTGAAAAATATCGACCATCCCGGCGCGGATAACGGCGACTGGTCTTATCCCGGAATGCTCGTAGAAAGAGCTGTCCTCGGCGGCAAGTATGGCTTTGACCATCCACGGAGAAACTTCGTCCAGCTTGACCCAGGTCCTGTTTTCCTGAAAGAGCTGGGTGATCATCTTTCCTTTTCTGTCGTATATAGTCGTTGCCAGGCTCGGCTGATGGTCAAGCATATCCTGATACGAAGGAAGCGACGAAGTGATCTCTTTAAGGAAAAAGACTGCCGCAACAGCCGCGGCCGCGAACAGCAGCACAGCGAAGAGCAGGATGTATGAAAAAAGCGAGAAAATGAACGATCTCTTTTTGGGTTTGGTATCTATGGAATAATCTGTGTCCTGACGGCCAGATGATAAAGACATAGCGCGAAATACCTCCGACAAATCCTTCTGTCTTCTGCGATTATATCATAAAGAAACGACTATAAAAGAAACCGGGAAAAATAGTTGATAATAGGGGTTGCATTTTTCAAGAAAGCGTAATATAATGCCTTTTGTCGCTGACGAAAACCGAGTTTCGGCAAATATCAGCGGCGTGTACCATGTCAACAGAATACGGTGTATAAGAGACAAAAGAATTAACTTGTTAATTCCAGCGAGTGAGATTCAGAATCAAACGGAGAGTTTGA
>JAFYJW010000053.1 GCA_017537925.1 Synergistes sp.
ATAGGTGCGGCCTGCTACCATAGAAAGACCGGTGCTGCCGTCGAAGCCGCCCACCTGGAATGAGGTTATCACGGGCGGCGTGACCTGAGGCGGCGCCGGCGGGTTGACGTCTCCGGGGTTCACAGCGCCGAGTTCAGGTGCAGATGCGCTGCGCTCGCGGGCTGTCAGATCTGTATTGAGAAGTTCCTGTTCGACCTCGTACTCGCCTGCGATGGCGGAGAGTGATCTGCCGGTGAGGGAGTCGCTTGCGTTTTCCAGTTCAACGCCGCTTGTCTGCACCACTTCGACCGAATGTCCGTTAGGACGTGTGTATGTGACTCTTACAGGAGTTCCGCCGGAAACGGGCTTGCTGCCCCGGTTTTTTATAAACGCGCAGCCGTTGTCAAAAGCGTTTTCGGTCGTCAGGATACTTGATGAGACCGCGCAGCTGTCGAATGTGACCGGCGGCTCGTCGGGCTCAGCCCATGTCCATGGTCTGTAAGCGGTATCACCGTCATGCCATATAACGCAGTTGACAAAGCGTTCGGGGACTCCGTCGTAGAAAATCTCCGCTCCATAATTCGCGCTGTTGCCGACAAGCGTGCAGTGAATAAACGTCAGCTTCCGATCATGCTCGCCGTCCACGTAGTAAGCGCCGCCCTTTCCCTTAGGGTAATATTCCTCGTCGCCGAGATTGACGGCGCTGTTGCCGGTGAAGAGGCAGTTGATAAGAGTGGAGTTCCCGCCGTCGGATGAGAAGTAGATACCGCCGCCCTGCTCGCAGTTTTCGCCGCCGTTATCGACAAATGCGCAGTTTACGAAGAGCTGTCCCGACAAGCACCAGACAGCTCCGCCCCAAAGGTTCCCTCCCGATAGCTCTTCCTCGATTATCTTGTTGCCCGTGAAGTCGCAGTCCTTTACAGTAACATTTCCGCATAAGGACGAGATGCCCAGCGCAGCGCCTTTGCCTCCTGTGTTATTTTTAAACTCGCAGCCCTGCACTGTCGCTTCGGCCACGCCGTCAAGATACACACCGGCCGTGCGGCCTTCACATCTGTTGTTCGTAAAGGAGCAGTCTGTCAATGTGGCTGTGCCGCCTTCGAAGTAGGCCGCGCCGTCGCTGCGGAGTGAGTAGGGGTGTCCTTCATCATCCCGGCCCGACTCCGACAGGTTGGTGTTGTTTGTGAAGGAGCAGTTTGTCAGGACAGCTGTGCCGCAGGAATAGAACCCTACGCCGTCGCACGCTACCGCGGTGTTGCCGGTGAAATCGCAGTTTTCAAGTGTGATCGAACAGCTCCCGCTGCCTACGTATACTGCTCCATGGGGACCGAAGTAATCGGAAGTGCTGCTGGGCCGGTTGTTTCTGAAGGTGCAGCCTGCGGCTGTCACATCAGCCCCGCCGCCAACGTATACGGCCGCGCCGTATTGCGCTTTGCCGTTCTGGACGATGAGATTCTGCAGCGTTACCTTTGCGCCTCTTATCGTAAGAACGCTGCCGAGCGCCCCGCCGTCCAGTATCGGCTTCGAACTGCCGCTGCCGATGAGCTTCACGTCGCGTCCCACAGTAAAGCGGCCGCCGTAGGTCCCCGGCGCGATGTTGATCGTGTCGAAGAGCTCATTGTCCAGAGCGCTTTCAAGTTCCCCTGCGTTGGTGACTGTGGTCTGTTCCGCCCATGCCGGCGCCGTGAAGAGCGCCGCCAGCAAAACCAGTGCCAGGATACGTTTCATGACAAATTGCCTCCTTAATTAATTGTTTTCTTTTACAAAAATCAAAAGCCATTACCGAAGAGAATGTTCTTCCAAATAGATGGCTGATATTTCGTTGTAAGAATTATGAACAAATGAACAGTTTCTGTTATGCGCCGCCTTTGTTTCCTGCAAAGTCTGCATTTTGGTTAAATATCCGCCGCTCCGGAAGATACCGCAGCATCGCAGACTTAATTTTAATAATTACAGCTTAAATTTTATTATTTTTTGTAAATCTTAACAAGCAGGAAAATTTTTGGAGCTCACCGCACTCCGCAGCCATTAACGAAAGAAATTTTTTAAACCTTCCATATAAGAAAGTATAATTATATTGCGGTCGATATGTCGAAAAAACAGGGGGCACAGCAATGAAAAGAGCGCTCTTCGTAGCGGCGCTTCTTATTCCGGCGGCAGCGGCCTTAAGGATGATATAAGCAGATGGCTCACAAAACATCAGGCGGTGCGCATATGAATATGCTGAAGCTGGCAGTCGACGCGGCGATGACGCTGCTGCTTCTGCTCTCTATGGCCTATGAGACGGTAGGTCCGGCTTTCGGGCGCCTTTTCGAAAAGATCTCAGGCATGCCGACAGACGGCTTTGCGCTGGGCTCGCTTATGCACGAATGCATAGGCAGCGCGCTTATCCTTCTCTTCTTCCTGCATCTCTGGCTCAACCGCAGCCTGCTGAAAAATCTTTTCAGAGGGAGATTAAGCGCGGTGCGCGGCGTGCTCGCGCTGGTCAACGTTCTGCTGACAGCAGACGCCGTTCTTCTTCTTGCAAGCGGCGTTATGATATCGAAAAGCCTCTTTGCCGGTCTTCCCGTAAAGGGAGGCATGTCTTTTGCGCGGACGGCGCATATGCTTGCGTCCTACTGGGGATATGTGATCATGAGTTTCCATGTCGGTCTCTACCTGGATGTAATGAAGGCGGAAGCGGGCCTTGCGCCTGTGCCCGCGAAGCACTCTGCGCTGCGCCGTGCGCTTTCTTACGCGGCTGCTGCGGTGATCATGTTTTTCGGAGCGCGCGCCTTTGCAAGGCGCCGGATAGGCGACTATATGTTCCTTCGCTCTCAGTTTGTTTTCTTCGATTTCGAGGAGCCTTTAAGCCGCTTTTTACTGGATTACATTGCGGTCATGCTCCTCTTTGTCTGTCTGGGGCATATTTTTATGCTGCTGCTTCGCCGGGCCGGACGCCGGAAGGGAGAGCATGCCTGACCGGGCAGGCGTTGGTATCGGAGCTGCATATCAGCCTTCCGTGAAGCCCGGCTTTTCGTTGTACAAAACAGAGGCCATCGCATAAAATATATCACAGCTTAAAGGCAGACAGTCAGTTGTATGCAAACGGCGCGCAAGGCCGCGCCGAGGCAGTCTGCCGCCGCTATCATGCTTCGGGGGTGCTTGCGTGCAGAATGACGGCAGGGCCGCAGACGGTGCGGCAAATGAGATAAATGAGCTGAAATGGAACTTCCGCGTGCTCGGCATGACATGCGCCACTTGCTCGCGCATAGTCGAGCGTGCGCTCAAAAAGACAGAAGGAGTCTCTTTTGCTTCCGTAAACCTTGCTACGGACAGCGCGTTCGTTATAACATCGCCGGACGTTACGATGGAGAAGTTAGAGGCGGCCGTAAAGAATGCCGGCTACGAGGTGGCAAAGGACGTCCCCGAGGATTTTGACGAGATGCGTTACCGTGAAGCGAGGAGGAATCTGGCGGAGATACTGGCGATAGGTATTCCTCTTTCTTTTCTGATGTATCTTCATATGTTTTTCGGCTTGCATTGGTCATGGTACCGTCCGCTTGAGATAATCCTGGGAGCAGCCGCGCTTTTCCGCTGCGGCCGCAAGACACTGCGCGGAGCGTGGATAGCCCTTTCGCACAAGCACACCAACATGGATACTCTTATCGCGCTTTCGGCCACGGCTTCGTGGATCACCGCGATACTGAACTATGCCGGAGCGGACATCCCGTCTTTCGGAGCGGTAGGCGTCATGATAATGATGCTGCACCTTATCGGACGCTATATAGAATCCCGTCTTCGCGACAAGGCTGCGAAGCAGGTCAAAACGCTGCTCACGCTGCAGCCGCGCGAAGCAAGGGTAATAACGGACGGAGGTCAGGTCATGATGCCGGTGGAGGCAGTAAAGGCGGACGCGCTTATCCGCGTGAACGCCGGGGAGCGGATACCTCTTGACGGCGTCGTCGAGGAAGGCGCTTCCGGCGTCGACGAATCGCTTCTTACCGGGGAGTCTCTGCCTGTCACGAAATCCGCCGGTTCAGAGGTCACCGGAGGATCTCTCAATATAGACGGACCTCTCGTCATACGCACTGCCAAAGTCGGCGATGATACGTTCCTGTCGCAGATGCTTGAACTGGTGCGCGACGCTCAGGGCGCGAAGATCCCGCTTCAGGCGCTGGCAGACCGCATAACGCTGAAGTTTGTGCCGGCGGTAATTGTGCTTGCCTGTCTGAGCGCTGTCTGCTGGTATATATTCTTCCCGCAGCTTACGTCGGCGCTTGCGCCGCTTTCAGCGCTGATGCCGTGGCCTTCCGGCGCTTCCGGCCCGGCCGCCGCTGCGGCATACGCCTTTATAGCCACTCTTGTGATAGCGTGTCCCTGCGCGCTGGGGCTTGCGACGCCTCTTGCCCTTGTCGCAAGCGCAGGGGAAGCCTCGCGCTCCGGCCTGCTGATACGCAACGGAGAGGCTGTGCAGACGCTTAAAGACGCCGACCTTGCCGTGCTGGACAAAACAGGCACGATAACCAAGGGCGAACCGAAAGTCGTAAAATGGAGCGCCCCTAATGAAGCCCTTGCCTATATATATGCGCTGGAAGCCGATTCCGGGCATCCGCTGGCAAAAGCGGTCACGGAGGCCGTATCGCCGCACCCCTATGACTACCCCGATTCCATGAGCGAAACGGCGGGAGAAGGCATGACCGGAAGATGGGGGAGCGACGAATGGTTTGTCGGAAGAGCATTGGACCGCTCTTTCTGGAAAGACGCGCCGCCTGCCTCCACTATCGTCGAAGTCAGGAAGAACGGCGAACCCGTCGGATTCTTTGCGATAGCCGACAGCATCCGTGAAGATTCACGCGCCGCGGTAAGCGCGCTTAAGAAGATGGGGGTGACCCCGATGATGGTGACCGGAGACGGAAGCGAGACGGCGCGCCGCATTGCGGACGAGGCCGGCATTGAAGAGATCAGGAGCGATGTGCGCCCGGAGGGCAAGCTCGCTGTAGTTCGTGAAGAGCAGAGCCGCGGCAGGCGCGTCATCGTATGCGGCGACGGAATAAACGACGCGGCCGCGCTTAAGGCCGCCGAAGTGGGGATAGCGATGGGCACCGGCATGGATCTTGCGGTAGACAGCGCAGATATCGTGATAATGAAGGGCGGACTGGCCCGCGTAGTATCTGCCATCAGGATATCGAACAGGACGTCGCGCGTGATAAAGGAAAATCTTTTCGCAGCGTTTATCTATAATATAATAGCGATACCGCTTGCGATGGCCGGGCTTCTGCACCCGATAGCGGCGGAATGCGCGATGGCGGCAAGCTCAATAACGGTGATATTAAATTCGCTGAGGATAATTGGCTCGGCGAAGGAATAAACAGGAGGTCCTGCAATGGCTGAATTCAAACTCAAGATACCCGATATGATGTGCCAGCACTGCGAAAAAAGGATTCGCGGCGCGATCGGCGGCGCCGGCGGAAGCGTCAAAGCGCTCGATCTTTCCTCAAAAGAGGCAGTAGTGGAATTTCCGGGAGCGGCGGACGCTTTGCTTTCCGTTTTAGACACAGCCGGGTATGACGCGGAAATAATATAAGATTCTTACCGCATTGCCTGTAAGAGCTGAAAATGCGGAAGTCTCCCTGGGCGCAGGGAGGCTTCGCTTTTTCCTGAGCCAGTGCTGCTGCTTTATAACGGTATAGTCTGCGGCCGTTCCATATCTTTGACTTTTGTCACGGCCGGTTGGATAATAGTACAGTTCCATGATGCGTTTATCGAAGGGAGCGAAGCTGTTGAAAAAGTCCGGTATATTCTCCGTAAGAAATCTGTTTATACTTCTTGTCCTGCTGCTTATAGCGGGTACGTCAGCCGCGGTCTGTTACAAAAGCAGGCCGGCCGACGACCGGCTCAGGGCCTCCGGGACGGTAGAGGTGACGCAGATACAGCTTGCGCCGCTTGTCGGAGGAAGGATAGAAGAACTCACGATAAAGGAAGCGGACCGCGTGACAAAGGGGCAGCTGATAGCGCGCCTTTCTCTTGACGGCGCGGATGACGAGGTCAAAATGGCCGGGCTTGTGCTTGACGCAGCCCGCGCCCAGCTTGAAGAGCTGAAAAGCGGTTTCCGCAGGGAGGATATAGCAAAGGCCCGCGCGGAAGTCGACGCCCGCAGGACGCTTGCCGAACAGGCGGAGCGCGACGAAAAGCGTTTTGCCGAGCTTGCCGCCGACGGCGTTGTCGCGGTGCGCGACGCGGAGCTTTCCGCCGAAAAGGCCAGAGCTTCGCGCAGCGCGGTGAAGGCAGCCGAAGCTCAGCTCAGGCTGCTGCAAAACGGCGCGCGCCCGGAACAGATAGCTGCGGCGCAGGCCAACGCCGAGAGGGCGGAAGCGGCTTATAAAAAGGCAAAGACACTTGCCGGATATAAAGAACTCTATTCGCCGGCCGACGGCATAGTGCTTACGAAAAATTATGAGACAGGCGACGTCGTGAACGCGGGCGCTCCAGTAGCGACTTTAGGCAATATGGACGACTGCTGGGTGAAGCTCTACATACCGTCGTCGCAGCTCGGCAGGGTAAAGTTGGGCTCTGAGTGCAGCGTGCGGATCGACGCGTTCCCCGACAGGGAATTCGAAGCAACGGTCTCGGAGGTCAATCCGCAGGCCGAGTATAACCCGCGCATGTCTCTGACCCAGAAGGAACGGGAGAATATGGTCTTCTGGATCAAGGTCAGAATCAAAAACCCGGACGGCGTAATCAAACCCGGAATGCCGGCGGACGTGACGGTGCTGTGAACGGAGAGATAGTCCTCTCCTACAGCGGCGTGTCGAAAAATTACGGTGCGCTGCAGGCTCTGCGCGATATCGGGCTTGAGATACGGCGCGGCGAGATATTCGGCTTTATCGGGCCTGATGGCGCGGGAAAGACCACTATGATGCGCATGGCGCTCGGCATAGTCAACCCGGACAGCGGCGAGTGCCGTCTTCTGGGAGAGGCTGACAGACGGAAGGCGCGGGTGAGAGCCGGCTACGTTCCGCAGCTTTTCAGCCTTTATCAGAATATGAGCGTGATGGAAAATATAAACCTCTTCGGCTCGCTTTACGGCAAACCTGCGGCCGAGGTGACGGAGCGCGCCGAGTTCATACTTTCGCGGGTCGGGCTGTGGGGGTTCCGCGACCGCTTTGCCGGGCGGCTCTCCGGCGGCATGAAGCAGAAGCTTGCCCTTGCGATAGGACTGCTGAATACGCCCGAGCTGCTTCTGCTCGACGAGCCTACGACGGGCGTGGATCCGGTAGCGCGCCGCGAGTTCTGGGCGCTGCTTTATCAGTTCAACGGCGAAGGACTTACGATAGTCGTAAGCACCCCTTATATGGACGAGGCGGAGCTCTGTACGCGCAAGATGTTCCTGAACAGGGGAAGAGTGCTCGACACCGGCACCACCGCAGAGCTGATATCACGCTACGAATACAGGCTGCTCTGCCTTGAGACAGCGCAAAAAGACGCAGGCGAATGGCTCAGGGGGCGCCCCCATATCGTGGACGAAAATATGTTCGGTTCAAAATATCATATAGTGACAGACGATCCGCAGGGGGCAAGAGAATCCATCGCAGAAGCTTTCGCGGAGCATGGCGAGCCTCTCCCGCCGCTGCGCGACATCGGCGCGGGGCTTGAAGACCTCTTCGTTTCCTTTGCCGGCAGGGAGAATCAGTGATGCCTCAGGTAGTGGTACGGACCGAGCATCTTACGAAGAAGTTCGGAAATTTCACGGCTGTGGACGACATAAATATGTCGATAGAGGAAGGGGAGGTCTACGGCTTCCTCGGCCCGAACGGAGCGGGAAAGTCGACTACGATAAGGATGCTTTGCGGGCTTCTTGCGCCGACCTCAGGCCGCGGACTCGTCCTCGGGCTTGACCTTGCCGCCGGCGGCCGCGAGCTTAAAAAGAAGATCGGCTACATGTCGCAGAAGTTCTCCCTCTATCCGGAGCTTTCGGTGCTTGAGAACCTTGAGCTCTATTCCGGACTTTACGGACTTTACGGTCCTGAGAAGAAAAAGCGGATAGATGAGATGATCGCTCTTGCCGGGCTCACCGGGCGCGAAGGAGAAAAAACGCGGGATCTTTCCGGAGGCTGGCGGCAGAGACTTGCCCTCGGCTGCGCGATACTGCACAGGCCAAGGATACTTTTCCTTGACGAAGCCACGAGCGGCGTAGACCCGAAAGCGCGTCTTCTTTTCTGGGATATAATCTACGACCTTGCCGCGCACGGCACGACCGTTATGGTTACGACGCATTTCATGGATGAGGCGGAGCACTGCAATAAAGTAGCCTTTATATATTACGGAAAGCTCATAGCCGACGACTCGCCGGACAATCTGAAAAAAAAGATTCCAGGCAGGCTTTATGAGATCTCGGCAGAAGGCGCGATGGAGCTGCTGGCGAAGGTCCAGGCGGGAGACGCCGGTCCGGTTATCGACTCCTACTTTTTCGGAGACAAGCTGCATCTGCTTGTGGCAGAGGACCGGGAGCTGAAGCCGGAAGGGATATTTGAAGGCGCCAAGATAGAACGGATAGAGCATTCGATGGAGGACGTCTTCGTCTACCTCGTAAAATCGCACGCGGGCGACGACCTGGGCAGCGGGCGCATATCAGGCATAGGAAACGCCACAGCGGCTTCCGCCGTTAAGAAAGAAGGCACGAAATGAACTGGGAACGGCTAAAATCGCTGATCGTCAAAGAGTTCATACAGCTGATGCGCGACCGCATCACCCTCGCGATCGTCATATTCATGCCGCTTGCGCAGCTGCTTATATTCGGCTTTGCGATAAACACCGATATAAAACACCTGAGCACAGTGATATTCGATCAGTCGCGCACGCAGGAGAGCCGCGAGATGATAAACAGCCTCTCCTCGAGCAATTACTTCGACGTGGTCGAATTCGCGGGCAGCATGAAAGAGGTCAACAAAAGGGTTGAAGCCGGCGCAGCAAAAGTCGGAATCATTTTCCCGCCGGATTACGCAGCCAAAATAAAGGGAGGAAGGCAGACCTCCGTTCAGGTCATAATAGACGCAACAGACAACTTAAGCGCCTCTTCGGCGCTTGCCGCGGCGCAGACCATCGGGCTGCTTAAATCACAGGAGATACTGGCGGCAAGGTTCGCCCGGCTCGGAGTCAGGGTGCCGGGACAGGCGATCGATATGAGGATAAGGCTGTGGTACAACCCCGACTTCATAACGTCATGGTATATCGTGCCGGGCATAATGGGGCTGCTGCTTACGATAACGCTGATACCGATGATGGCGATGGCTATCGTGCGCGAAAACGAACAGGGGACGCTCGAACAGCTGCTGGTGACGCCGATGCGGATAGAAGAGCTGCTGCTTTCAAAGATAATCCCGTATATCATAGTGGGCTATGTGCAGGTGTTCATTTCCGTACTCGTAGGCATACTCATATTCGATATGCCTTTCCTCGGCAGCATGCCGCTCTTTTATGCGCTTACCTTCTTCTATGTCGTCGCGAGCCTCGCGCTCGGCATCATGATCTCCTGCTTTGCGCAGAACCAGACGCAGGCTATCCAGATGTCGGTCTTCATAATACTCCCCTGCGTCCTGCTCTCGGGTTTCGTATTCCCGCTCGAGGCGATTCCGACCGGGTTCCGCTATCTCGGCGAATGCTTCCCGATCACCTATTACATCAGTCTGACGCGCCAGATAATACTTAAAGGCGGAGGCATGGAGTATGTCTGGAAGGAGACGCTTGCGCTTGTGGTATACATCGCGGTGATGTTCACCGCCGCGGTGCAGATGTTCAGAAAGCGTTTCGTTCCGTGATGCGCGCGGGATGCGGCGGAATTATTGCGGGAAGGGAGAATTGATATACATGAGAAAACTTATCGCGGCTTTTTTGATGATACTCTCTGCGTCAGGCGCGGCTTTCGCCTCGGATGACGCTCTTCTTGAGTCGCTTTTGTCGGCGGCGGCACAGAACAACCCGCAGATAGCGGCGGCGGCCGAGCGCACGGCGGCAGCAGAGGCAAGGATGTCACAGGCGTCAGCGGAGATGGGGCCTAAGGCGTTTGCCGCGATGGGCGCTCTCTGGAGCGCCGACGACTTCGAAAAAAAGGTCGGCGTGATGGGAACGACGATCAGCGTCCCGATGCTTTCTTCGCATACGTATGCGGCTGCGGTCATGCTTACGCAGATAATATATTCCGGAGGTTCGCTTCAGGCAAAAAAAGAGGCCGCGCGTCTTGAAGCTGACGCGGCCGCCGCCAGGGAAATACGCACGAAGCAGGGTGTGGAGAACGCGGTGCGCCGCGCTTACTACGCGGTGCGCAGCGCGCAGGCGAAGGAACAGGTAGCGGAGGAAGCCGTTTCTCTCGCAAAGGAGCATAAGGCGCAGGCGGAAAAATTATTCAAAGCGGGCGTCGTGGCAAAGAGCGACGTGCTGCGCAGCAACGTTGCCGCGGCCTCCTCAGAGCTTGACGCGATACGCGCAGGTAACGCGACGGAGGTCGCTCTTACCGCGCTTCGCCGTGCTGTCGGCTCAGACCTTCCGTCGGATATAGAAAAGAAAGAACCTCTTTCGTCGGTGCTGTCGCAGGATATGCTCCCCGGCAACGCAGGTGCGGCTCAGGACATTGCAGCTGCTTACGAAAACCGCGAGGAGCTTAAGGTATATTCGCTGCTCTCTCAGAAGGCCGAAAAGCTGGCGCGCGCGGCAAAAGGTCAGCTGCTGCCGCAGATATTGGGCGCGGTAGGCTACGCCGCGGCAGGGGACAGCTTCTTCCCCGACGACTACAGCGAACCGGTGGCCGCGATCGGGGTCTACTGGAACTTCTACGACAGCGGGACGGCCAGGGCAAAGACCGAAGAAGCCAGGGCGAGCGCCAGGGAGCTGCTCTTTCTGCTCGACGACATGAAAAATGTTATCAGGATGGAGGTCACGCAGGCCGAAAGCTCGATATCCTCAGCCGAAAGCCGCCTTGAGGTCGCCCGCAGGCAGCTTGCCGAATCGCGCGAGGATTACCGGATAGCGCAGCGCCGCTATGCCGAGAGCGTCGGCACGAACCTTGCCACTCTGGACGCACGGCTTGCTCTGACGAACAGCATGAGCGAAGTCGTCACCGCATTCTACGACATAAAAAGCGCCGAAGCGGATCTTATTTACGCGATGGGCAAATAGAAAAGCAAAAAGACAATAAGAACACAGAAGAGGGCGCCTGTCATTCCGGCGTCCTCTTTCGCTCTTTTATCACCGGCAGTATCTCCACGATCATTATACCGGCGAATATAAGCGCAGACGCCGTAAATATCCTGAGCGTCATCGGCTCGCCGAGGAAGATTATTCCAAGCAGGCTTCCGAAGATGCCGGAGGTGGAAAGCAGAATCGCCACATGCGTCGAAGAAGTGTATTTCTGCGCTGTGGTCTGCAGCACCAGTGTCAGTGCGAAGGCTATAGTGCCGGCGTAGATTATCGCCGCCCATGCCTTTAAGGGAATGTGCTGAGGAAAGGGTTCGAATATCAGCGCGGCCGCCGCAGCCACGACCATCCCGCCGAATGCCTGCCAGCAGGCCAGTCCGCAGGGGTCTGTGTCCGCAACGAATTTCTGTACGAGCAGAATATAGACCGTAACGAAGAGCATGGCGGCCGCGGAGAGCAGATCTCCGAAGTTTACCGAAAACTCGCCGTCAAGGACGAGCCCGGCAGTTCCCGCGGTGCACATTATGACCGCAATGATAACATGCCAGCCGGGGAACCTGCGCGTGATGAGCCAGACTGCCAGAGGCACGAAGACAACTGATGTGGATATTATAAAAGACTGGTTGCCTGCCGTTGTATAAAGCAGCCCCACAGCGCCTACCAGATAGGCCATGATAAATACCGCGCCTGTGAATGTCCCTGCTATTTTGTCGTGTGTGCTGACCGCTGCCGCGCGATGCCTGAATATCAGCATAACGGAAGCTGCTGCTATAATGAAGCGCAGCGCGCAGAACCAGAAGGGCGTTATGCCGCCGAGCGCATCTCGTATCACTACGTTTGTGGCGCCCCAGATAAACGCTACCAGAAGCACGGCAAGGTCTCCCAGGAGCATGGATCTTCTGTTCGATGCCACGGCACACACCCCCAAACAGCAAGCTGTCAGCGTTTTATTCTAACATACGGGAAACTGTTTTGCATGCGGTTTGCGGTAAGGCGGATTTGTGTTTATAATTCATTTTTAGTAACGGCGCGCACCGCGCTTACGGGGGGATAAATTATGAAGAGCTGCATCAGCAGGGAAGCGGCCCTTGAGCTGCTTAAAAAGTACAATAAAGAAGAATTCCATATCCTTCACGCGCTGACAGTAGAGGGCGTTATGAGATGGTATGCGAAAGATCTGGGCTGCGGAGACGAGGATTACTGGGCCACGGTCGGCCTGCTCCACGATATAGACTTTGAGATGTGGCCCGAAGAGCACTGCAAAAAAGCCCCGGAGCTTCTTGCAGCGGGCGGCGTGGGAGAGGATATGATCCGCTCGATATGCAGCCACGGCTACGGCCTCTGCTGCGATATAAAACCGGAGCAGCTTATGGAAAAAGTGCTTTTCGCGTCTGACGAGCTTACGGGGCTCATCGGAGCCGCCGCGCTCATGCGCCCGTCGAAAAGCGTATCCGATATGGAGCTCAAGAGCCTGAAGAAAAAATACAAGGATAAAAAATTCGCGGCAGGCTGTTCGCGCGAAGTCATAGCTCAGGGAGCCGAGATGTTAGGCTGGGAGCTGGACACGCTGCTTGAAAAGACGCTGGAAGCGATGCGCTCCTGCGAGGCTTCCGTAGCCGAAGAGCTGAAAAAGACAGCAGAAGCTTAGTTTATCTCGCTGCGCCGCTGATTCTCAGCACGGGGCATGCCGCACAAAATTATGATAGCAATGAGCGGCGGAGTGGACAGCTCCGTCGCCGCTCTTTTGATAAAAGAAAGCGGCGCTCTCTGCGGCGGCGCGGTGATGCGGCTTATGCCTTCGGAAAAAAGCGCTGCCGAAGCGGATGACGCGCGCAGGGCCGCGGAACGCATAGGCATACCCTTTTATATTTTTGAGCTTACGGGGGAGTTTGCTTCCTGCGTTATAGATGATTTTATATCGGCATACCGAAAGGGGTTCACTCCCAACCCCTGCGTCGTGTGCAACCGCGTTATGAAGTTCGGGCTTTTCTTCGACCGAGCGGCTGAGCTCGGCTACGATTCAATGGCGACAGGGCATTACGCCCGCATATTTTTCGACGCCGGCGCAAAGCGCTGGGGGCTGAAAAAAGGCGCCGACGAAAGCAAAGACCAGAGCTATGTCCTGTACTCTCTGACACAGGCACAGCTTTCAAGGACGCTCTTTCCTCTGGGGGAGCTGAATAAGGCTCAGGTGCGTGAAGCCGCGCTTGAAAGTTCGCTTGAGAATGCAAAAAAACGTGAAAGCCAGGATATCTGCTTTGTGCCCGACGGCGATTACGTCTCTTTTATAGAGCGCCGCACCGGCGTGCCGGCGCGCCCCGGGGACTTCGTCACAGAATCGGGCGACGTCGTCGGGCGCCACCGCGGCATTGAGCGCTACACTATAGGGCAGCGCCGCGGGCTCGGTCTTTCGCTGCGCGAGCCGCTCTACGTATGCGGCAAGCGAGCCGATGATAATACCGTGATCCTCGGGAAGAACGAAGATCTGTATTCGACGAGATTCACGGCTTCGAATATCAACCTTATCACATGTGAAAAAATAACAGGTCCGCTGCGCGTAATGGCCAAAGTGCGCTACAGGGCAAAAGAGGAGCCGGCTGTGGTCGAGCAGATATCGGAGGACAGGATGCTCGTCGAATTCGACAGGCCGCAGCGGGCCGTGACGCCGGGACAGGCCGCGGTCCTCTACGACGGCGACTGCGTAGTCGGCGGCGGCACGATAGACTGAGCGCCGGACCCTGTTTCTGTTTTATGATCTCGCCTTAAACGGTCGGACGCATACTTATCATCCGGCTGGATATTTTCAATAATACTTTTCATTAATTTTTATATATAATTACAGTATGAACATAAGTCTGCATCGACTTTTCAGAAAAAGAGGAGAGCCGTTATGGGCGCTTATATAAAATATATTTCCGCTCTTTTGCTTCTCAGCTCAAACGGGATAGTCGCCGGGCATATTTCTCTGCCAAGCTATGAGATCGTTTTTCTGCGGACATTTATCGGCAGTATTTTTCTCGTCGCGGTCTTCTTTCTCACCGGAGGGCGCCCCTGCGGGATAAAGGACAGGAAGCAGTTCTTTTTCCTTGCGCTTTCCGGCATTTCGATGGGACTGGACTTTATGCTGCTCTACGAAGCTTATGCGCGCATCGGCGTCAGTGTGGCTACTCTTGCCAATTACTGCGGTCCTGTGATAGTTATTGCGCTCGCGCCGCTCTTCCGCAACGAAAAGCTGACGCTCTTCAAATGCGCGCTCTTTGCAGTCGTCCTCTGCGGCATGCTGCTGGTAAGCGGCGTGACAACCGCCTCCGGCGGCCTCTCGTGGGGGCTTGTCTGCGGGCTTCTCTCGGCCGTGATGTATGCTCTGATGGTGATATTCAATCAGATGGCATATAAGATATCGGGGCTGGAGAACGCGGCGTTTCAGCAGCTTTTCTGCCTGATAACGGTAAGCATATTTATTTTCTCACGCAACGGGATCTATTTTCCCTTCTCGCGCGCCGACGCAATTCCGATTTTTACGCTGGGCATCGTCAACACCGGCATTGCCTGCTATCTTTATTTCGGCGAGATCGCAAAGCTCCCTTCGGCTACCGTGGCGATATGCGGCTATTTAGAGCCGCTTTCCGCGGTCATACTTTCAGCCGTTTTCCTGCACGAAAGGCTTACGCCCGCGCAGATCGCAGGCGCCGTGCTTATAATCGGCGGAGCCGCGCTCTACACACTGCTTTCGGTGCGGCGTGATCGGCGCTGAAAATACGCCGCTTGCCGCGCGTTTTTTATTTTTGCCGGTTGACTGTGCAGACGCCTGTTATTATCATGGCGCCGCCCACTATCAGCCACGGCGTGAAGCGCTCGCCTATTATGAAATAGCCGGCGATTATTCCGACGAGAGGCTGTAAAAACTGAAAGACCATCAGCTGCGCGACGGGAATCGCTGCAGCCGCTTTGTACCAGAAAACATAAGCGAGGCCGGAGCAGGAGACGCCGAGCAGTATGAGGGCTTCCCATGTCGGCGCGCTGAAACGAGACGCGTCGGATATGTTTATGCCAAGCGCCATAAGCGTAGGTATGCACATAAGGGCCGCGAAGAAGACCTCCCAGAAGATCGTGAAGAGCGGCGGGTAGCAGCCGCCGCGGAAGAGCCAGCGCGTCAGCACCACGAACGCGGCCCAGTTGAGCATCGAGACTGTGATCAGGAAGTCTCCGAAGTTATATGACGAAATGCCTTTCGCGCCCTCTGTGCCGAGCCCGAGAATGATCATTACGCCTGAAAAAGCGCAGATTATGCCGAAGATACCCTTTTTCGTCAGACGTTCTTTGAGGAATATCGCAGCCATCAGCGCTGCCGCGGCTGGAGAGGCCGCCATCTGCCAGTTGGCCGTGCCGCTGCCCGACGTCAGCATCGCTATCGTCTGGATGCCCAGGTGGAAGTAAAAGCCCATGAAGCCCATGAATATGAGCACAAGAGTCTGCTTCTTATCCGGCAGAGCCGCTTCTCCTTCGCGCCACGCAAGAAACAGCAGCAGCGGCAAAGCGATGACGAAGCGCAGGAAGAGCAGCAGCAGAGGATGGGCTTCGGCAAGGGCGATCTTCGCGGCGGCGAAGCTCGTTCCCCAGAAAGCGACAGAAAGCGTCGCCATGATGTAGACAGAAAGTTTTTTGCCGCCGCCCATAAGATGCCCTCCGAAAACTTTTATAAGGGAAAGTATATATCCGAATACGCCGCGTGAAAATAAAGAGCGCTAAAGCTCCATAAGCTCTGCCATGTTCCTTATGAAAGAACCGGCAGGCAGAGAGGATAACCTGCCTGCCGCAAGGAATATCCCGTCAAGGTAGACGCCGCTTGTATGATCCTGCAGCCTCACGGTCAGAACTTCATCTTTTCTCGCAAGCTTTATTTCATGTTCCGAATATGGACCGGGCAGAGGCAGGCGCTCGGAAAAGACCTGAACGCCGCAGATATCCGCGCCCAACGCGCCGGGGTAGCTTTCGCTGCTTTTTATCTCCGGCTTTTCTCCGGCAAGCGACGAGGCAAGAAGCGCCGATGTGCCGCTCGGGGCGTTTGCCATCTCGTTCGTGTGGCGGTCGGTTACCGTAACGAACGGATAGTATTTGCGCGCCTTCCTGACAAACTCAGCGGCCAGAGCCATGCCGAGGCAGTAATTGGGTATCACCGTCCAGCGCAGCCCCTTTGCCTCAACTTCTGCACGGCGGCGCATGATCTCTTCTTCCGTGAGCCCCGTCGTGCCTATTACGGCGTCGAGTCCAAGCTTCAGGTAGACGGAAAGATTGGCGTCCATAACGTGTGCAGAGGAAAAGTCTATAACGACGTCGGGGCGCAGCGCGGAAAGCGCGCCTTCAAGATCGCCGGAAGCGTAAACGCCTGTCTTTTCCGTTCCCGCAAGTTCGCCCAGGTCACGCCCTGCTTCGAGGCACCAGCCGCCGACAAGCGAAAAACCCGGTCTGTTCGGGATGTCTTTCACTATCGCGCGCCCGACGTTGCCGGAAGCGCCGGAAACGAAGACTCTTATCATTAGAGATGACTTCCTTTGCCGGACGAAAGCCGAAGCTCCATATCGACATGCGGGATGCCGTCCTCAAGATAGACTTCCGATATCGGCCTGAAACCGAGAGAACTGTAAAACGAAAGCAGATACTCCTGCGCGCCTATCTTTATCAGCTTTTCGCCGAGCCCGTTCCTCGCAAAATCTATGGCCTTTTCCATCATTTCGCGCGCTATGCCGCGGCCGCGGAAGCTGTTTGCCACCGCGACGCGCCCCATAGCGAAAGCGTCGTACGTTACGCCGGCCGGCATAAGACGCATCGACGCGGCAAGCTCTCCGTTTTCGGCATATGCAAAAAGCTGCCACGCCTTCAGATCCGCTCCGTCGATATCCGGGTACGGGCAGGCCTGCTCTACGACGAATATATCGCAGCGCTGCCGCAGGATATCGTAAAGCTCATTCGCCGTGAGCTCGTTAAAGGTCTTTATCTTCCAGTCCATGATTATTTCTGCCGCATATCAGGCATTAGCGCCATAGTTTATGGAGCTATCTGCAGAGAGCTATTGCCTCGATCTCAACGAGCACGTCTTTCGGCAGCCGGGCGACCTCGACGCAGGAGCGCGCCGGGGCGTCTTTCGGGAAAAACTGCGCGTAAACTTCGTTTATTTTTGCGAAATCGTCCATATTCTTTATAAAGACCGTTGTCTTGACGACATCTGCCGTAGTGAGTCCCTGGCTTGCAAGGATGCCGCAGAGGTTTTTAAGAGCCTGTTCAGCCTGGCAGGCAACGCAGCCCTGCGCCGTCTGCATCGTCGCAGGATAAAGCGGGATCTGTCCCGATATGAAAAGAAAGCCTCCGGCCTTCACTGCCTGCGAATACGGGCCTATAGCCGCCGGAGCGTCTGTTGTGCTTATTATTTCCTTTGACATTGTTTTTTCTCCCTTCGGTGCTGTTTTTATTGAGTGCTTTGCGAAAGTTAAAGAGACCGCCGCGGCTTATCCGATCTGCGTGCCGTCAGCCGCGCTGCCTTACGACAGGCGCGCTCTTTGCGCCGGCCGCGCGGATAAGGTCTGCCGGCGCAAGTTTGAAGAGCAGGCCGCGGTGTCCCGCGTTTACCGTGATGTAATCGAACCGCAGAGCGGATTCGTCTACGATAACGGGATATTTTTTCTTTGTGCCGAGCGGGGAGCAGCCGCCGCGTATGTAGCCGGTGAGCCCCTGCACTTCCTTCAGGTGAACGAGCTCGGCGCTCTTATTTCCGGATGCGGCCGCAAGCGCTTTGAAATCAAGCTCGCGTCCTGCAGGGACGCAGACCATTATGACTCCGCTCTTATCCCCGCGGCAGCAGAGCGTTTTGAAAGTGCGCTCTTCCGCGATGCCGGTCTTTGCCGCCGCGTCCTCCGCCGAGAGCTCATTTTCGTCTATATCGTACTCTAAGAGCTCAAACGGTATCTTCATACTTTCAAGTATCCTGACAGCGTTCGTCTTTTTGGCTGCCGCCATGATGATTTACCTCCCGGAGCGCATAGAATATAATTAAAAAGTATAGCGCAAAACAGGCGCGGAAAGGAAGACTGGGCGTAAAATGACAGGGTATTTTGACGGGGCATCCCGCGGCAATCCCGGGGAAGCGGGAGCGGGAGCGTATCTTACAGACGACGGGGAGAACATCGTCTGGGAAACCGCCCGCTATTTAGGCAAAAAGACGAACAACGAGGCGGAATACAACGCCGTCATCTTCCTGCTTGCGGCGGCAAGGGAGCGCGGCGTAAAGAAACTGACGGTCCGCGGCGACAGCCGGCTCGTGATATGCCAGCTCTCCCGTCAGTGGAAGATAAACCTTCAGCATCTGCGCGAACTGGCGTCCCGCGCGTGGCTTCTTGCCGAAGGCATGGAGGTCTCCTACGAGTGGATACCGCGCGAGAAAAACAAGCGCGCCGACCGGCTCAGCAACGAAGCGATAGACGCCGCGCAGGAAAGCTGACGCCTGAGCCTGCGAAAAGCCGGACGGCGCGGGAAGATTTATATTTTTATGAATTTCAGGCTGTTGCCGCGGCTCTTTATCACCTTTTCAAGATCTGCGTAAGAAAGCCAGAGCGTTTCCGTGTTGTCGCACGGATGCACGCCGAGGCGCGGCCGGCCGCGCAGGTCTTCGTCGATAAGCACTTCAACTCCCGATGCGCAGTCGTTCAGCACGCCGAGCGGCGTAACTGCGCCTCTCGTCAGGCCGAGGTTGTTCATCAGACGCTCTTCGGAAGCAAAGCTCAGGCGTGTGCTTCCTATCTGCGCGCGTATCGATTTCAGATCCGCGCTTTTTGATTCGTCCAGTACCACGAGAAAGTGGCGTTTGCCCTTTTCGTCGCGCAGGAACAGGTTCTTGCAGACGTCCTCTATCTTCATTCCGTCTACCAGCTTCATCTCGTCTATCGTATAGACAGGCCCGTGTTCTATGACTCCGTAGCTTATCCCCATTTCGTCGAGCTTCGCGTGCACTTCTTCTTTTGTGAGCGGCATATCCATACCTCCAGGTTCATGGTTTATATGTTTATCTTATTACATAGCCGCTGTTATTTCTATCATTTTTTCCTTTTTTGTACCGGTGCTCACATTGCATAACTCCTTTAGCGCCCCACTCCATGTGGCGGAACAAAATATTCGGCAGGGAACAAGATTCCTGCAGGATGGTGCGCGGAAGATCAAATTCCGCTGGACAGAGTTTGCTTTTTCGTCAAAAATATAGAATATGACGCCTATCTTGCTTTCGGGAGGATATTCTTTTGAATATAGATGATGTTTTCCGCAATTTACGCAGGCAGCGCGAATGGACGCACGGCAGCGGCGACAACGGCGAAGGCTGGGACGAATCGGACGAGCCCCCGAAAAGAATCGTGCCGCCCGTAAGGAAAAGGTGGTTCGCGGCGGCCGCGCTCATTGTCTTTCTGACGACGGTGCTTCCTTCGGCCGCCTCTTTTCTGACGGATCTCTGCTGGTTTGATTCCCAGGGACTCGAAGCCCTGTTCTGGCGGCGCTTTTTTGCGTGGTGGGAGCTTTTCGCGGTATCCTGGCTCGCCGCGTTTGCGATATTTGCGCTGAACTGGACTGCCGCGCTGCGCCGCGGCTCCGCACAGTCGGAAGAGATGCCGGCCGCCATGCTGCGCCGCATCAGGCTGCTGTCGCTTGGCGCGGCTTTTGTTTTTGCCGTGATGAACGCTCTTTCCGCGGCCGGAATGTGGCCGGAATTCCTCAAGTTCATATACCCTACGCCTTTTGGCAAAACAGATCCGATATTCGGCCTTGACGCGGGCTTTTATGTATTTACGCTGCCCTTCCTGACGTTCCTGCAGGAGTGGCTCCGCAGCGTTATGCTGATGGCTTTGGCCGGCACAGCCGCCGCTTACTTTGCGGCACGCGCCGCGGTCTTTTCACCGGCGCGTTTCTATGTCGCTCCTCCGGCGCGCCTGCATCTGACGCTCCTTGCTTCCGCAGTGCTCGTGCTGCTTGGAGCAGGCTGCTGGCTTGCGCGTTATGAGCTGCTTTTTTCACCGACGGGCGTCGTCTTCGGCGCGGGCTACACGGACGAGAATGTCGTGCTGCCGGCGCTTACCGTTCTTTCGTTTGCGATGTTCGCCGCCGCCGCGCTGCTTTTTGTGAATTTTTTCCGCCCTGCATGGAAGCTGTCGGCTGTGGTGATAGCGGTGCTTTTTGCGGCCGGTCTTGCCGCGCGCACGCTTCTGCCCGGAATAGTGCAGCAGTATATAGTAAAGCCGAACGAGTATGAAAGGGAGAAGAAGTATCTGGCCTATCATCTTGATTTTACGCGCCGCGGCTTCGGGCTGGACAATGTGACGTCGGTGGCCGTAAAGCCGGAGGCCGAAGTGACCGCGGATGAGCTTGCCGCTGAAAACGATACGGTGCAGGACATCCGCCTGTGGGATTATTCGCCGCTGCTGCGCACTTACAGGCAGCTGCAGGCTATAAGGACCTATTATAATTTCCACGACGTCTTCATAGACCGCTACATGATGAACGGGCGAAACCGTCAGGTGATACTGGGAGTCAGGGAGCTTGACCTTTCCAGACTGCAGAATCCGACATGGGTCAACACGCATCTTGAATTCACGCACGGCTTCGGAGTCGTCATGAATCCGGTGAACGAAATAGAATCCGGAGGGATGCCGCTCTTTTTCATGAGGGATATCCCTGTGCGTTCCTCTGTGCAGATACCTTTGACGCGCCCTGAGATATATTACGGCACGGGGCGCTATTCCTATGTCCTTGTAAAGACGAACGTCAAGGAGTTCGATTATCCGATGGGGGATTCGAACGTGCGCACGACCTATGCGGAGAAGGGCGGCGTTTCGATCGGCTCTCTCTGGAGGAGGATACTTTTTGCGCTGCGTTTCCGAGATTCCGAGATACTCTTTACAGGCGCGCTGAACGGGGAAAGCCGCGTGCTTTACAACCGCAATGTCAGGCAGGCATTCGCAAAGGCCGTACCTTTCCTCATATATGACGCGGATACCTACCCGGTCATTACCGAGGGGCGCATAAAGTGGGTGCAGGACGCCTTTACATGGACGGACCGCTATCCTTATTCAAAGCCGTTTGAAGCGAACGACAGGACGCTCATGCACTTCTTCGGCGTGAATTACATGCGCAACAGCGTAAAGGGAGTTACCGACGCCTATACCGGGCAGATGGCCTTTTTCGCGTTCGACGACAGCGACCCGATACTCTGCACGTGGAAGAAGATATTTCCGGGGCTTTTCCGCGACAGGTCCGAGCTGACGGATGAGATGCGCGCCCATATGCGCTATCCGGAGGACTTCTTTGAAGTGCAGACAGAGGTCTTTACCACTTATCATATGACCGATACGAACACCTATTACAACCGTGAGGACGTCTGGGAGGTAACTCCTGTGGGACGCGAGAAGCGCATTGAGCCGAACTATGTGACGATGAAGCTGTGGGGGCAGAAGGCGCCGGAGTTTGCGATCATAGTGCCTTATATGCCTTTAGGACGCAACAACCTTATTGGCTGGATGGCAGGGCGCTGCGACCCGGAGAATTACGGCGAGCTGCTCGTCTACCAGTTCCCGAAGCAGAAGCTGATCTACGGCCCCGGACAGGTCGAGGCCCTTATAGACCAGAGCCCGGAGATATCCGCGCAGCTTTCGCTGTGGAGCCAGCGCGGCTCGGACGTCATACGCGGGGATCTGCTGGTGGTACCGATAGGGCGCTCGCTGCTCTATGTCCAGCCGCTCTACCTGAAAGCCGAAAAGGGAGAACTGCCGGAGCTGAAGCGCGTCATCGTATCTACAGGCGGGCGTGTGGCATGGGGCGAGGATCTCGGTTCCGCGCTTGAAAGGCTGATGGGGCAGAAAGTAACCGTCTACGAGGGCACGAAGGCGGAAAGCGGAGCTCCGGCGGAAAAAACCGGAGCCAGGGAACAGGAGGCCAATGACGTCGGCAGCCTTGCGCGAGAAGCGGCCTCTTTATATGACGAGGCGCTTTCCGCACAGAAAGCGGGAGACTGGGCTGCCTACGGCGATAAGATAAAGCGTCTCGGGGAAGTGCTGTCGATGATGCTCGGGGCAGACCGGTGATTCTCTTTTTTCTCTTGGGCGCCGTTATCGTTGCCGTTCTTCTGACAGCGGGGTTTTACGTATTTTCAGCCTATGTTATGTTCAGGATAGGGGATAAGTTTCTCATCGGCACTTTTCGTGAGTATCTTATCCCGGTGCATAATGTGATGCTTATGTGCGACTGTGCAGGCATCACGCGTTTTACGGCCGTTCTTATGCTGCTTCCGCCGGCAGCCGCGTTTATTATGTATATATTTGCCCCTGGCGCGGCCGGCTATGCTCTTTGCTGCGCCGCGGCGCTCTTTTCGCTGTCATGGATCTGCCTGTGGGGCAGCGTTGCGGCAAGGCTTGGAAAAAATTTCTGGCTCTGGGGAGTTATGTCGCTCTTTTCAGGCGGCATACCGGTCCTGTTTTTAGCCTTCGATTCATCTCTTCCCGAAAGACGTTGACAGGCTGTCCGGTAAATATAAAATACTTGTTGAAGGAACTTTGATAGTACAGAGGTGTTCTTTGTGAGAATAAACAGAGTGATCTTTATAGCGGCAGCGGCGGCTGCGTTTATTTATGTTCCGGCTTATGCGGCGACCACCGAGTCGCTTGACGCGATGATACGTGCGCAGATGAGCGGAGGCACGCAGCAAACTGAGTCTGTTTCCACGGATGCGGGGCAGAGCGGCAACGAGGCAATGAGAGCCATAGAGGAACAGCAGGCCAGGATGAGCCG
>JAFYJW010000054.1 GCA_017537925.1 Synergistes sp.
CCTTCTGTCATTACTACTTTGTGAACGGGTTTCTTCTCTCTCTTTGCCATTTTAAAAGGCCTCCTGTGTTTTAGTGTATACCACAGGAGACCTTTAAGGAACTGCTTTTCCCTCTTTTACAGAAAAACTTTCACACTCTCATACCGTTTGATGTCTGACAAGTTTACTGCCGGTCAGTATTTCCGAACGGCACAAATATATTCGGGGCTGCGGACAGGCTGAAAACAGCCCTGTCAGGCAGCCCCGAATAATGAAGAGCACCCAGTAAGCCGGGTTCTGTAAAGAGCTCGCGCTCTTCGGCCATTTATCTAATCGCACGCTTGCACGTACGAATGAGCGGTCGTACCCGGAAGTCAGCGGGCAGCTTCAACCTTCCCTATTCGACCTTGCTCCGGATGGGGTTTGCCTGGCCCGCTGGTTCCCCATGCGGCCGGTGGGCTCTTACCCCGCCTTTTCACCCTTACCGCTTTCGCGGCGGTTTGCTTTTCTGCGGCACTTTCCCTGGGTTCGCACCCGCAGGAGTTTCTCCTGCATCCTGCCCTGCGGAGCCCGGACTTTCCTCCCGCGCTCTGCGCGCCGGCGGCCGTTTTGGATACTCCCCGGGAGATTATAGCACAAGAGCCGGACGCCCCATGGGCCGCCCGGTCTTCGTGCGTTTCCGGCGCTGCCGCCCGCGGAAGTTTCCGTTTATTCAAAAAAATAACGGTCTTCGCTTTGTTTCCGCCTGTTTTTTTACGCTTTCACCGATGACAGGCGCACAGCCGAAAGCCGCCTGTGCCGACTCTGACAGGTTGCATTAATTTATTAAAGTCAAAAGGCCGTTCTGCATTAAAAATCATAAAAATGAGAATTTCAATGTATGCATACAAATAGTCAGTATTTGGCCGAATGTGGGATAAAAAGTATCTAAAATCGGCTGGCAGTGCGGTTTTTCTAAATAATAGGTCTATAGACTTAATTTTGTTTACAACTTTGAATTTCGTTAGATTGTAAAAAACGCAATCAGAGTATAATGTGTAGCAAAGTGGGATAAAGTGGTAATAAGTGGGTGGATATTGTATGTTGGTGGGAAGCTACAATCACAAATTAGACGGAAAAGGACGCATGGTCCTTCCAGCCAAGTTCCGCGGAGAACTTGGCTCGTCTGTCGTGGCAACCATCGGTATCGATCGCTGCATAGTCCTTTACCCGGTTTCCCGCTGGGAAGAACTTCTGCTGAAGCTAAAGAATCTTTCCTCTTTCAAGAAAAAAACAAGAGATTTCAGACGTGTGCTGCTCTCTATGGCAAGCGAGCAGGAGATAGACGGTGCGGGCAGGATCCTCATCCCGCAGGTACTTCGTGATTACGCGGGCTCCGTCTCGGAGGTAACGCTTATTGGGGCGGAAGACCATTTGGAGATATGGGATACGGCGA
This sequence comes from Synergistes sp., assembly GCA_017537925.1. Classification (GTDB taxonomy): domain Bacteria; phylum Synergistota; class Synergistia; order Synergistales; family Synergistaceae; genus Synergistes. Next base: position 1,415 of record JAFYJW010000054.1, read on the forward strand.
GATGGGAAGAGCATCGCGCCGAAGTGCTGGCTGACTTCAGCGATATGGCCGAGGAGCTCGATGAGATATGAAAGAGCATTTCCCGGTGATGCTGAAGGAGACCCTGGCCGCCGCGTCAGGTGTAAAAAACCTGCGCACGGCGGTGGACGCGACTCTCGGGCTCGGGGGACATTCTTCGAAGCTGCTTGAAAGTTTTCCAGCGCTTTTTCTGTATGCGTTTGACAGGGACGCGCAGGCGCGTGCCGAGGCGGAGATCCGCCTGCAGCCTTTTGCTTCGCGCTTTGAGATAATCGCGGGCAACTTTCGCGATATAGCCTCTTTGAATGAGCGTGAAGGCTTCAAAGGGGCAGATTTCATTCTGTTCGATCTGGGGGTATCAAACCTTCAGCTTACCGAGGGCGAGCGCGGCTTTTCATTCCAGAACGACGGCCCGCTCGATATGAGGATGGAATACGGAGCGGAAGCCGAAGGAGAAAGCGCAGCCGACCTGCTTGCAAGGGCCGATGTAAAAGAGCTTACGAGGATCTTTCGCGAATACGGAGAAGAGCGTTACGCATTCGAGATCGCAAAAGGGATAGTACGCAGCAGGGAGCAGGGCGCAGAGCTTTCCACTACCGGGGAGCTTGCCGCTCTTATCAGAAAAATACTTCCGGCGCCTGTGCAGAGGAAGATGGGAGGACATCCCGCGCGCAGGGTGTTCCAGGCGCTGAGGATAGCTGTGAATGATGAGATGGGAGCGCTTGAGGACGGACTGGACGGAGCGGCGCGGGTGCTTTCCCCGGGGGGACGGATCGCGGTCATCTCCTATCATTCGCTTGAGGACAGGATAGTAAAGCAGCGCTTTCGAAAATGGAAGGACGATGGAATCGGGGAGATCGTTACGCGCAGGCCCGCTGCGCCGTCTGAAGAAGAGATAACGGAAAATTACAGATCACGAAGCGCGAAGTTAAGGATCTTTGCCAAATCTGAAGAAGGAAGGGAGGAACAGTGATGGCTTACAACACAAAGCATGCGCAGGAAAAAGAAACGAAGCATTCCACTCTTTTTGTCATAAGCTTTCTGTGTGTATTTCTCTGCGCTGCGGCACTCGGTACACTGAGGCTTTATGGACTTTATCTTGAACATCGTATATCGCAGGCGTCTGTAAGAATAGAAAAGAGCAAGGAGGAAAATGTCGCGCTCTCTCGACGCTACGCCCAGCTTCTCTCTCCCGCACGGATCTATAATTACGCGAAATGTAATCTTGGTATGGACAGCGTAGCCAATATCAAGGTCATTACATTGAGCGAAAGCTCTGTGAAGCTGGTGCAGCTTAAAGAAGAGGAGCGTGCGGAAGGAAGAAACTTTGCCGAAAACAGGAATCCGCTTGTGAACCAGGCCCATGCCGAGAATCATTAGAAGGGACACTACAGAAGGACCGCGCCGTTCGCGGAGCGTATGGGCTGCAGCCCTGCTTGTGCTTGCAGTGCTCGCTGTCGGGACTGCAAAGGTGCAGCTTATGCCCGACAAGCGTATAGTTCAGCAGTCGCAGAAACAGTACTGGGCAAATGTTTCGGTAAGCGCCACGCGCGGAAGAATAGAGGACAGGAGGGGGGTGCCGCTGGCAATATCGGTGCCCTCCAAAAGTTTTTTTATTGATCCCAAGTTCTGGAGCCCCGCAAGCGCTGACGTCCTTAAAGGGACCTTCGGCGCGTCAACGGCCCAAAAGTTCTCAAAGGAGCTGCCGGGGCGCTTCCACTGGGTCGCCCGCAATATGCCTGCCGAGCGCGCCGCAGCGCTCGAAAGGATGAAGATCCCCGGACTTTATACGATCACCGAAAGAAAACGCATTTATCCGCATGATTCTCTTGCTTTCCATCTGCTGGGCTTCTGCGACATAGACGAATACGGGCAGGCCGGAGTGGAGCTCGAGTGGAACCATATACTCTATTCGCCGCCGCGCACCCGTTTCCTTACAAGGGACTCGAAAGGCTCTGCCACCGATATACTGGGCGGCGGAGCTGACGCTGTGAAGGACACCGCGGGCTCGATAAGGCTCACGATAGACTCCCGCGTGCAGCAGATGATGGAACTGCGTCTTGCCGCCGGAGCAAAGGAAGCCAACGCCTCCTGGGCGGCGGGCGTCTGCGTCGACCCGTATACCGGAGAGATAATAGCGATAGCAAGCTATCCGACGATAAACCCGAACAACAGGAACAATCTCAAATTTGTAAACGCGGTGCGCAACAACGCCGTGGGACGCGTATTCGAGCCCGGGTCGATATTCAAGCCGATAACGATGTCGATAGCGCTCGAAAGCGGAGCGACGTCACGGAACAAGACGTATTTCTGCCGCGGCACGATGAATCTCTTCGACAAGACGATGAGCGACGTCAATAAGAAAGCGCACGGAACGCAGGATCTCACGCATGTTTTGATGAACTCCTGCAATATAGCGATGTCGCTTATGTCCATGTCGGTGAACAGGTATCAGGCCTACGGCATGCTGAGACAGTTCGGCTTCGGCGAGAAGACAGAGGTCGAGATCGCAGGAGAGGAAGCAGGTCTCATAAAGGAGCCGGAGGAGTGGCTCGGAACGGTCACGGCGAACGTCTTTATCGGGCAGGGCATAGCCGTTACGCCGCTTCAGGTCGTGATGGCGATAGCAAGCATAGCGAACGGCGGCAAGCTGCTCAAGCCGTATGTGGTAGACCAGGTCGTCGATCATGCGGGCAAGGTCATACATAAAGGGACGAGGCGCGTCCGCTATAACGTCATGTCCGAATCGACCTCCGCGTTCCTGCGCCAGGCCATGACAAAGGTCGTTTCTGAAGGCGGCGGAAAACTTGCCAAATCAGACAAGGTGGCGATAGCGGGCAAGACCGGTACGGCCCAGGTAGCTATGTCCGGAAAATACAACAAGGGACAGTACGTGGCGTCATTCACCGGCTTCTGGCCGGCTGAGAAGCCGCAGTACGTTATGCTGATAACCATAGGCGAGCCCAAGGGCGCCCGTTACTACGGAGGCCAGATAGCGGCCCCTATATTCAAGTCGATAGTGGAAGATATACTCCAGATATCGAGAGAGAAGATATAAGCGGTCCATTTTTACATAAACAGGCAGAGAGGTGTTTTTTATGAAGCTGAATATACTGCTCCGGACACTTGACAAGAGCGCGCTCGAACACAGAGTATACATACCGCACGGAGTCAGCGCGGATGATATAGAGCTGTCGGATCTGGTGTGCGACAGCAGAAAGGCTGGAAAAGGAGTCATCTTTGCCGCGACAAAGGGAGGGCACATCGACGCCCATGATTTTATAGCAAAGGCTGCGGAAGCCGGCGCTCCCGCCGTGCTCTGCGAGCGCGCGTCCGAAGTTGAGATACCGCAGATAATCTGTCCCGATGTGCGCGCAGCCATGGGATATGTGGCGTCCGTGCTTTACGGGGAACCGTCGAAAAAGATGACGATGATAGCCCTTACCGGCACTAACGGCAAGACCACGTCGACATTCATGACGCAGGACATAATGAACGCGGCCGGAATAAAGTGCGGCCTGATAGGCACGATCCAGTACGACGACGGCAGTGAGATTGAAGAAGCCGAACACACGACGCCGGAAGGGTGCGACATACAGAGGCTTCTTGCGAGGATGGCTGCCAACGGCTGCGGCGCGTGCGTTATGGAAGCCTCCTCCCACTCAATAGTTCAGGGCAGGATAAACGGCCTCAGCTACGACCGCGCGGGCTTCACGAACCTGACGCCCGAACATCTTGATTTCCACGGTGATATGGAGCATTACTTCGCCGCAAAAAAGAAGCTCTTTGACTCCTATATGAAAAACAACTGGAAAGCCTGCATCAACGTTGACGATGAATACGGCCGCCGTCTCAGCAAAGAGACGGGCAGGAGAGCAGTTACATACAGCGTCGCCGACGAGGGAGCGGACTTTTTCGCCGCGGTGAAGGGAATAACAGCGGACGGGCTCGAGCTTGATGTGAAGACGCCGGAATCGCAGAAAAAAGTGCGCGCGAAGCTGCCGCTTTTCGGCACATATAACGTTTCCAACGCGCTTCAGGCCCTTTCTCTTACATGGTCGCTGGGCGTGTCGGCCAACACGGCGCTCACCGCGCTTGCAGGCATGCGGCAGGTGCCGGGGCGTCTTGAGCGCTACCGCATGGACAACGGCATTTACTGCGTGATAGATTTCGCGCACACGGACGACGGCATGGAAAAGGCTCTGAGCGCGGTGCGTCCGATCTGCAAAGGAAAGCTTATAGTCGTGTTCGGCGCGGGCGGCGACCGCGACCGCGCGAAGCGTCCGAGGATGGGCGAAGTCGCGTCCCGTATCGGAGATTTTGTCGTGGTCACGTCGGATAACCCGAGAAGCGAAGATCCGTGCGCGATAATGGCGGATATAGAGCCGGGCGTCAAAAAGCATGACACGCCGTATGTCATGATACCGGACCGGCGCAGCGCGATATACGACGCGCTCGACCGCGCGAAGGAGAACGATATCGTCGTGGTCGCCGGGCGCGGCCCGGAAACGCATCAGATACTGAAGGACGGGCCGATCAAGCTTGTGGACAAGGAAATAATGGCTGACTGGTGCGCGCTGCGCGGAAGGAAGGTAATCTGATGCCGTTCTTTGCAGCTTCGGAAGGCGCAAGGATATGCGGAGGGCGGCTCGCCGGACCCGACAGGGAAATTTCGGCGCAGTGGTCCTGCGACAGCCGTGAGGTCACGTGCTGCGGCGCGTTCGCCGCGCTGAAGGGAGCCTCTACCGACGGCCATCTGTACATAGCAGGGGCCGCGAAAGCCGGAGCGAAGATGATGCTGGTCTCTGAGGATGAGCTCGAAAAGCAGGAGCTTGCCGGCAAATACAGCGATATTTCGTTCATTGCCGTCAAAGATACGGAGGCGGCGCTCTGCATGCTTGCCCGCGAATATCTGCGCCGCACGGCACCGAAGACTCTTGCGATAACGGGAAGCGTGGGCAAGACCACGACCCGCGAGCTTACCGCGTCCGCGCTCAGAGAGCGCTTCCGCGTTCACAGCGCCGTAAGGAGCTTCAACACGCTGATAGGATGCAGCCTTACCATCCTTTCGATGCCGGCAGACACAGAAGTGCTCGTTCTTGAATTAGGCACCAACCACTTCGGAGAGATAGCGGAGATGGTAGAGAGCTTCCCGCCGGAAATTGCCGTGATAACGGAAGTCGCGCCCTGCCATCTCGAAGGTTTCGGCACCGTTGAAGGCGTGCTGCGCGCAAAGACAGAGATATGCCGCAGCAGAAGTCTGAAAACGGTCATATATAACTGTGACAACGAACTTCTTAAAAACTATTTCGCGTCATATAAGGGCGATATAACGGCGGTTCCGGTAGGGCATTCCGGCGGTTCCGGCGTAAGGATCGGAAATTGCGTCGTGGAGCTTGGAGAGAACGGACCGCGCACAGAGGCAGAGGTAACCGCGGAAGGCGGGAGATATGTGCTTTCCAGTCCGCTGTTCGGCATGCAGCATTCGTACAATATGGCCTATGCCTTCGCAGCGGCTGTTAAGCTCGGCCTTTCTCCGCACGAAGCTGCGGCAGGCATTGCCGGCACGAAGGCTCTTTCGGGACGCGGCGTCTGCCGCCGCATAGCAAAGCGCGGATGGCTTATCGACGAAGCATACAACGCAAATCCTCTTTCGATGCACGCTGCGATCGAAAACACCAGAGCTGCGGCCGAAAGGCTCGGTCTGCGCCGCTGCGCTGTATTGGGCGGCATGCGTGAACTCGGCGAAAGCAGCGATCACTGGCACCGCAGGATTCTTGCGGAACTCGGCGACTTCGACGAAGTCATGCTGCTCGGGAGCGAATGGAACGCATGCGGCGATCTGCCTGCGAATACAAGGCTCTTTTCCTCGAGGGAAGATCTTATCTCCGCGGCTGCGGCAGTGGAGCGCGACGATTCTGTGATTCTTGTCAAAGGGTCGAATTCATACGGCCTGAAACATATAGCGGGCGCTTTCCCGGAGATCTGAGATGCTGTTGCCGTTCACCGTCGTTCTGATCTTCTCGTTCTGCGCCGAGCTTATCCTGCAAAAAAAATGGATAGCCGTAATGAAGCGCATGAAAATAGAGCAGGTCACAAAGCTGTACGGCCCTGCCTGGCACGAGAAAACGAAGATGGGTACGCCCACGATGGGCGGCGTTGTATTTATTCCGGTGCTTGTGCTCTCCCTGCCGCTTATCATGTTTTTCGGCATGGGGCATTCGGCGTCAGATGCTGCGCGGATACTGCTTTATCCCGTCCTTGCCGCGGCTGTCGGCTTTACCGACGACTGGCTCAAATACAGCCGCCATTCAAGCGACGGCCTTACGAGCATGAAAAAGCTCGCGCTTCAGATAGCTGTCACGCTGCCATGGGCTCTGTGGGTGTCGAGGCCGCCTTATGAACTGCTGCCGTGGCTGCGTCTGCCGTATCCGGTATATGCCGCCGTAGTGACGTTCATAGGCGTCGGCCTGCAGAATGCGGTAAACGTGACGGACGGTCTCGACGGCCTTGCCGCCGGCTGTTCGCTCATATCGTTTATTGCAGCGCTTGCTTTTCTGCCGCAGTCGCCGCTTACGATGCTGACGGCTGCTTCAGCGTGCGGCATATGCCTCGGTTTTTTGTGGCACAACGCGAACCCTGCGTCGGTCTTCATGGGCGACGTCGGAGCTCATTTTCTGGCAGGGTTTATGCTTTCGCTCTGCATAAATTCAGGCCTGCTGATAATGGTGATACCGCTTTGTTTCATATTCGGAGCGGAGATTCTTTCGGTCACGATCCAGATCTTTGCGATACGCAGGCTGCACCGGAAGATCTTTCTGATGAGCCCGCTGCATCACCACTTTGAGATGCTCGGATGGAAGGAGACACAGATCGTGTCGCGCTTTTATACAGCGCATATTATCGGGATATGTGTTCTTTCGGTTTTGCTTTTTTATTTTATTGTCTGACGGCGCATTGAATAATTTTTTAATAATAAATAGAGTTTAAGCGGAAAGCGGTTGATCGACATGGATGAAGAAAAAATGCTCAGCGGAAGGAAGATAACTGTTGTAGGCGCCGGGGTAAGCGGCAGCGCCCTTGCGGAGCTCGCGGCCGATATGGGCGCCTGCGTCTTCGTATCGGAAAAGAAAGAGATAGCGCCCGATACTTTGAAGCTCTTTGCCGAAAAGAAGATAGAATGGGAAGCGGGTGGGAATACTGCGCGCGCGCTTGACGCGGACGAGATCGTCGTAAGCTCCGGCGTATCCCCGGAAGTCCCGATTCTTGCAGAAGCCCGCAGCAAAGGGATAAAGATAACCGGCGAGCTTGATTTCGTCCATCCGTTCCTCGACGGCATAGTGATAGGGGTCACAGGCAGCAACGGAAAGACCACCACCACGTCGATGATCGGCTATTTCCTTGAGCGTATGGGCTGTTCCGTCATGACCGGCGGAAATATCGGAAACGCCGTGGCCAAGGCCGCGAATAAAGCCTTTGATTTTATAGTGCTGGAACTCTCCAGCTTCCAGCTCTGCTGGGCAAAAGATTTCATGTGCGACGTAGCGGTCGTCACAAATCTTGCCCCCGACCATATCGACTGGCACGGTTCCTACGAGAATTACGTCGCGGCCAAGGCGAACCTGATCGCCTGCGTGGCGCCCGGAGGCGCCGCGATATATCAGAAGCGCGATGAAGAGGCGCTGAAGGTAAGAGAAAGAGAGGACATAAACAAATTCCCGCTCTTCTGGGGAGAAGAGGATCCTCACGTAAAGGGCGTATACCTTGACGAGTGCGTCGGCGCCGCATGGATAAACGGCGGCGGCTGCCGCATGAAAAAGAAGCTTTTCCTTTTTGAGATAATCAGGCTTTTAGGGAAGCATAACCTTGAAAACGCCGCGATGGCGCTGAGCATACCCGCGCTCTTCAATCTCGGCGATGTGCCTGAAGATGTCATCTCGTCATACGTACCGCCGGCACACCGCTGCGCTTTTGCGGGAAAGGTAAAGGATATAACGTTCGTCGACGATTCCAAGGGCACGAACGTAGCGGCGTCCGTTACGGCGATGACGTCTCTTCCGGGACCCAAGGTGATCATCCTCGGAGGACAGGGCAAGGGAGAGGATTACGCGCCGCTTGCGGAAGCCGTCAGGGATAATACGCACGCGGCCGTGATACTGGGCGCGGAAAAGGAAAAAATAGCGGCGGCTCTTGATGCGGCCGGATTTACAGCCTACAGGCTGGCTAAGGATATGCCGGAGGCCGTGAACACCGCCTACTCGCTTGCCGAAGCCGGCGATACCGTGCTTCTTTCGCCTGCCTGCACGAGCTGGGATATGTATAAGAGCTATAAGGCAAGAGGAGAACATTTCTGCGGGATAGCAAAGGAAATAATAGAGAGAGAAAGTAAATGACCGAACGCAGCGAGACGGAAACAAAGGAAAGAGGTTATAAGGCAAATCCGTTCATCTGGGTCATCCCGCTTATACTGAGCGGGATAGGCATCCTTATGATCACTTCCACGACGAGCCCCACATCTTTCCTGTATACCGGCACCCCGTTCCAGATGGGCATAAAGCAGCTGCGCTGGCTCGGGATAGCCGTGTGCGGCATGCTGTTCGTCTATGCCGTGCCCGTCAGGATATGGTACAGGCTCTCTCCCGTCCTGCTGATAACGATGTGGCTCCTGTCGTGGCTGCCGCTCTTCCCGGGAATCGGAGAAGCGATAGGCGGCGCGCGGAGATGGATACGCCTTCCCGGCCTCGGAGTATCGCTGCAGCCTGGCGAACTTTTGTGCCTTGCGGTCGCGCTGCATCTGGCGAAGTTTCTCTCCAAGAATGCCGACCGCGACCCGATGAAGAGCTTCGTGCAGACGGCCGTACTTACGATAGCTGCGGTCATTCCGCTTCTTTCCCAGCCCGACTTCGGGACTTCGTTCCTGATATTTATCGTTGCGATGGGTATGTATGTGGAAAAAGTAGGCTGGCGTTATCCTCTGTTTGCCGGCAGTCTCCTTGCCGTGCCTTCTCTGGTTCTTCTGATAATCATGGCGCCTTACCGCATGAGGCGTCTTCTTGCGTGGCTCGACCCGTGGCGCGACCCGCTGAACAAGGGCTTCCAGGCGATACAGGGACTAATAGCTTTTTCGAACGGAGGCTTTTGGGGAAGCGGCCTCGGGCACGGCTTCCAGAAGCTCAATTATCTGCCCGCAGCCTATACCGACTTTATTTACGCGGCGGTAGGCGAAGAACTCGGCTTTGCCGGGACTCTGTGCATACTGGGCCTTTTTGCTTTCTGGCTTATGCAGACGCGGGAAAGCTATTTCAGAAGCAAAGATTCATTCAGGGCGTCGCTTATATGGGGGATATCGCTTACGGTGGTGCTGCCTCTCGTTATAAACGTGGCGGGAGTCACCAAGATGATACCCCTTACCGGCATGCCTCTGCCTTTCGTAAGCTACGGAGGCACGTCTCTTGTGACTATGTGGGCCAGGGTAGGTCTCCTTCTGCGTCTTGAAAGAGACAGCTGGATGGAGACAGGTGAATCCAATGCCGGGTGATAAGATGAAACTTCTCTTGGCGGCCGGTGGCACGGGCGGACATATATGGCCGGCCGTGTCTTTCGGCAGATGGATAAAGCGCTTTCACCCCGAGTGTGAAGTATCGTACATATGCGGCTCGCGGCCGCTGGAACTTGAGATATACAAGGCGGCGGGCATATCGCCGCTCGTCATTCCCGCGGAGGGCTCGCCTCTGTCCGGTTCATTTGTCCAGAAGTGCCGCCGTACGGCGCATCTGTTTGGCTCCTACGCGGCTGCGCGGCGCGAGATCGTGCGTTTCAGGCCGGACGCGGCCCTTCTGTTCGGAGGGTATCTCTCCTTCCCGCTTATCGCGGCCTGCAGGGCCGCAAAGGTGCGCTGCGCGATGCATGAGCAGAACGCGCGCGCGGGAAAGGTGACGCGCTTTGCGGCGCGGCTCGGCCTTGAGATATACAGCGGATGGAGGGAATGCGCGCCTCTTTCGGAGAAGCACTATCTTTACACCGGCGTGCCGGTAAGGGATTTCGGGCATCTCTCAAGGAAAGAGGCGTGGCGGAAGACCGGGATACCGGCGGATCTTCCGGAAGGCACGATCGCGGTCGCCTTTACGGGATCGCTCGGCAGCGGTTCCGTGCGTGACGTGATCTCGGGGCTTGCGGAGAAGGAATGCTTCAGCGGCTGGACTTTTATCCTGCCGGCTGTCGCGGAAAAGACCGAGCGTGTATGCCCCAACGTCTGGGTGATGCCGAAAGTATGGGATCCCGCGCCGCTCTTTTCCGCGGCGGATGTGCTGATAGTCCGCGCAGGAGGTTCCACTCTCACGGAAGCGGCGGCGTCAGGGGCGCCGGCTCTTGTGATTCCGTGGAGGGGCGCCGCAGATGATCATCAGTATTACAATGCGCTTGCTTTCGTCAGCGAGAACGGCGGCCTTATATGGTCGGCGGAGGACGGCGCGGAGGAGCTTGAGCCTTCGCTGCTGCGCCTCGGTGAGATGTGTGCCGCAAGAGACCGCGTCCCGTCTGGCGGACGGAGCAGGGCCATATGCGAAAATTTGTGGAGCGCTCTGTGGAGCCGCTGACGCACAGGTTCGTGTTTTGAAAGGGGAGTAACATAAATTGGAAAACAGGGATTCTGCTCTCAGGAACAAAAGTATCCATCTGATGGGCATAGGCGGCGCCGGGATGAGCGGGCTGGCGCTTCTGCTGCACAGCATAGGCGCAAGTGTTTCCGGCTGCGACGCCGTGGAAACGTCTTATATGAAACGGCTGCGCGACTGCGGCATCCCGATGCATATCGGGCACGAAGCCAGGCATATAGACGAATTCATGCCGAACGTACTCGTCTATTCGAGCGCTCTGCCGAACGACCATCCGGAGATTCTGAAGGCATGGCAGCAGGGTATAGAAGTAGCGCGCCGCGCCGAGATATTAAGCCGCATATTCAATGTGCGCCGCGGCGTCGGCGTGGCCGGGACCCACGGAAAGACTACGACCTCTTCGATGGTCTCGCTCATCTGTGAAAACGCGGGACTTGACCCGACGATAGCAGTCGGGGGCGATCTGCCGCAGATAGGGACCAACGCGAAGCTTGGCGCCGGCGACTACATGGTGGCGGAGCTTGACGAAAGCGACCGCTCGTTCGTCTATTTCCATCCGGAGATCGCGATCGTGACAAACGTCGACTGGGACCACCGCGACCATTACATGACCTTTAAAGCAGTGACCGACGCTTTTTCCGAATTCCTTTCGCATGTCAAGGACGAGGGGAAAATAATACTCTGCATGGAAGACGGCGGCGTGCGCAAACTATGCGATGAATACAGCATTTCCCGCCCGATCATAAAGTACGGATGGGGAAGAGGCTGGGACTGGGGCGCGGCCAACGTGGAACACCATGAAGGCGGCGGAGTCGCGTACACGCTCTATCATGAGGGAAGCGAAGCCGGCCGGGTGGAGCTGACAGTCTCCGGCGAACATAATGTATTGAATTCGCTTGCGGCGTGCGCGGCATGTCACGAGATAGGCGTGAGCCTCGAAGATACGATAAACGGCCTTAGAATTTTCAGCGGAGCAAAGCGGCGTCTGCAGAAGACCGGAGAAGTGAACGGGATACTGATCTACGATGATTACGGGCATCACCCGAAGGAGATATCGGCGACCCTTTCAACGATACGCAAGATATATCCCGGGCGCCGGCTCGTCGCGGTATTCCAGCCTCACCGCTTCAGCCGCACGGCAGCTCTTTACAGGGAGTTTGCCGACGCGCTTTCTCTTGCCGACAGGGCGTTCATACTGCCGATCTACGGCTCCGACGAAAAGCCGATAGACGGCGTGTCGTCAAAGCTTATTTTTGACGCGGCGTCGGACGATATGCGTTCGCACTATGAACTCTCAGGCAACTTTGACGACCTTCTTACATCTGTCTGCAAGGCGGCGCGTTCAGGCGATATCGTGCTGACTTTAGGCGCCGGTTCCGTAGGCACGCTTGGCAAGAAGATAGTTGAAAAGCTCGCCGAGCTGCAGGTTTAGCGTGTAAAGATGAGCGGAGTATCCTTCGTCGCCGGATGCGGGCTTGGCGGGCTCAATACATGGGGCTGCGGCGGCAGCTGCAGATGGCTTGCGTCTCCGAAAAATGCTTCGGAAGCGACAATGTTCATCAAAAAAGCGGCCGACGAAGGGACAGGGCTTTATATATTGGGAGGCGGCTCGAATATCCTTGTGCAGGACGGCTTTATCGACGCCGGAGTGATATCCTCACGCGCGATGGATGCGCTTGAAGTGCACGCGGAAAAAGGCGGCGCCCGCATCGAGGCGTCCGCTGGCGTCCCTGTGAAAAAACTTCTTGCGCTGTCGCTCGATAAAGGCCTGACCGGAATGGAGTTCCTGACAGGGATACCCGGGACGCTGGGCGGCGCTCTCTTTGGGAACGCCGGAGCGGCGGGCTGTTCATTCGCTCCGATAGTCGAGTGGGTCGATACGGTCTCTTTCGACGGAGTCAGCAGGCGCTGGCGTTCCGAAGATCTTGTGTGGAAATACCGTACATGTCCGTGGAACGGGGAGCGTCTTATGATAACAAGAGCTTCGCTTCGCCCGGGCAGCGGGAGCAGGGAAGAGATAACAGGGAATATCAGGCGCTTTTCGGCGCTGAAAAAAGGACAGCCGATAGGCGCTAAGACTGCCGGATGCGTATTTAAAAATCCGGCGGGCGATTCGGCGGGCAGGCTGCTTGACCTCTGCGGCTGCAAGAAGCTGCGGGTGGGAGCGGCGAAAGTTTCCGAAAGCCACGCGAATTTTATAGAAAACAGCGGCGGGGCGTCCGCCGCGGATATCTACGCGCTGGCCGAAATGTGCAGAAAAAGAGTTTATGAAGAGCACGGGATCGTTTTAGAGTATGAAATTAAATTCTTTGGCGCGTTTTAGACGCAGAAGGAGATTAATAAAATTACTGCTTCTTGCCGCCGCTGTATTTGTCGGTTTCCTGCTGGCGGCGGAGGGACGCTACGCCGTGATGCGGCTGGGCGACATATCGGTCGTTCCTCCCGGAGCTCTCCCGCAGCATGTCGTATGGGGCGTGCTCACAACGAAGCAGGAGCTTTTCTGGCCCTCTCTTCTTGCATCCAAAAAAGAGTATGAGGAGACCATCGAGAGTTATTACCCTGCGGATGTCAAGCTGCGGCTGCGCGGATGGGGAAAATTCAGGCTTGAAGTGAGACCGCTCGTTCCTTCATACAAAGTTTACTGGGGAGGAAAGTACTGGTACCTTTCGGATGAAGGAAAACTGTGGTCCTCTTCGCTCAGGGAGAACATGATGCTCAGGGAGCATGATGCGGAAAAGAAGCCGGTGCTGACATGGGGCACGGACAGGGCTACTCCGGTGGATATGGGGGATCTGAAAGGCAACGTGCTCTCGTCGAGCATACCGATAAAGCTCATCAGAAGCTGGTACGCTATGTCGGAGGAGTTGGGCTGGGGGCGGAGCGTAAAGTATATACAGGCCGGAGTTAAAGAAGGTTCCCAGATAGTGCGGGTGATATTCTACACGGCGGGAAACAAAAACGGCGCCCAGCTGATTCTGCCGAATGAAGCCGAAAAATGGCCGGAGACCGGGCTTGCGGTGAAAAAACTGTACGGAGGCATCGAAAACCTTCCGCCGGATATATACATAGACGGAACGTATAAAGGCAAGATACTGATACGCAATCTGCGCGACGAGCAAAAGCAGCAGGAGAAAACGGAAACGCAGCCTGACAGCAAAGGCGCAGCAAAGAAAAATAACTGATTTTTTGTTCGGGATTTTACCGCCTGTATATGTATTGCGGAAGATATATAATGTAAAATGTATATGGGCATGACCTTAAGAAGAGGGGGCAAAGATTTTGTTCAAAAAAACATCAAACTACAATCAGGGAAGAGAGCCGGAGCTTCTTGTCGGTCTTGACCTCGGGACGAGCAAAGTTGCCGTGGTCGTCGCCGAGCGCGAAACCGAAGGCGATGAAGCCCAGATAATCGGTGTCGGTCAGGCGCCTTCAAACGGTATCCGCAAAGGCCTTATCGTGAACCTTGAACAGGCTGTCCGTTCCGTGCGGCAGGCTGTGAGCGATGCGCAGAATATGGTGGGACAGGATATAAGAGGCGTCACGGTGGCGTTTGGCGCAGGAGAGGTCACAAGCATCCGTTCAAAAGGCATGGTGGCTCTCGGACGTTCGCCGCGTGCCGTAGGGCAGCTCGATATAGAAAGAGTCATAGACGCGGCGCAGGCAACCGTAGTGGTTCCTATGAACCAGAGCATACTGCACACTATACCTGTCGAATATACGCTTGACGGCAATGTTGGCATCGACGACCCCCTCGGTATGAATGCCATGCGTCTTGATATAGACGTGCAGTCGATAATTGTCCCCACAGCCACTATACAGAACGTCCTTAACTGCGTGCAGCGCGCGGGACTTGAAGTTAACAGCCTCGTCCTCAAACCGCTCGTTTCCGCGCTCGGTGTGCTTTCCCCCGAGGATGCGCTGGCCGGAGCGGTGGTGATCGATTTAGGCGGAGGAACGACAAGCGTCGCGGTATTTGCCGACGGCCGCCCGAAACATCTTGCGCTGCTTCCGATCGGAGGAGACCATATAACCAACGACCTTGCCACCGTGCTTAAGCTGCCGCTGAAAAAAGCCGAAGAGATAAAGCGCACTATATCCCTCAACAAAGATTTCGAGGAAGAGGAAACGCTGGACTTCGAGCACCACGGAAGAGAGTACAGAATACTGAAATCCGAACTGCACGACATAGTCTGCAGCCGGCTCGATGAGCTCTGCAACGAGCTCATCCGTCCGGAGATAAAGAACGCCAAGGTCACGCTGCTGCCGGGCGGAGTGCTTCTTACCGGCGGCGTCGCAAAAACGGAAGGGCTCGAGGATTTCTTCCTTGAAAAGCTGAGTCTGCCGGCACGTTCGGTGCTGCCGATCGATTCAAACCGTATGCCTCCCGGCCGCAATACTCAGGAATACGCGGCGGCGGCCGGCATAATAAAATATATACTGGACCGTGAGCGCGACCCGTTCCGTTACCTTGACAACCCTTCGGTCATAAAGACAGACAGATCAAAGTCTTTGCCGAAGACGGAACCTATTTTCGTTCAGGACAGACAGCAGGGCAAATCCAAGGACGATTCGCATGGCGGCGTGATCGATACCGTCAAAAATGCTTTAAAGGACCTTTTCTAAAGCGCTGGGGGTAATGTGAGATGGGAGAAATGTCTGAAATATTCCAGATGGACGGCTCAAACTATCCGTCAAGAGAAGTAATAAAGGTCGTCGGAGTTGGCGGAGCGGGGAACAACGCGCTCAACCACATCATACGCGGCGGAGTGGGCGGAGTCGAGTTCATTGCTGCAAACACGGATATCGCGCACCTTGACCTCTCCGAAGCCTCGACGCGGATCATCCTTGGCAAGGAGCTTACAAAGGGGCTCGGCGCAGGCTCCAATCCCGAGATAGGGTGCAAATCGGCGATGGAAGCGCGCGATGAGCTGAGGGCCGCCGTTGACGGAGCCGATATGGTCTTCGTTGCCGCCGGAATGGGCGGCGGCACAGGTACTGGAGCCGCTCCCGTCATATCGGCCATAGCAAAGGAGGCCGGGGCTCTCGTCGTTGCGGTGGTCACGCTGCCGTTCACATTCGAGGGCTCAAGAAGAACAAAACAGGCAAAATCAGGCATCGAGCAGCTGCGCGACAAGGTCGACGCGCTGATAGTGATACCCAACGACAGACTGCTCAGCATATCCGACAAAAAGACATCCATCAACGATGCGTTTGAGCAGGCTGACAGCGTGCTTCATCAGGCAGTCCAGGGCGTGACGGATCTGATCAAGCGCCCCGGTCTCGTAAACGTCGACTTCGCAGACGTTAAAACGATAATGTCGAATGCCGGCACCGCGATAATGGGCATCGGCGAGGGCTACGGCGAGAAACGCGCAGCCACCGCCGCGTACAACGCAATAAACAGCCCTCTTATGGACAGCAGGATGAGCGGGGCCAAGGGCATACTTTTCAATATAACAGGCGGCGCGAACGTCGGAATACAGGAAGTCGACGAGGCGATAAAAATAATCACCGAAGCCGCTGATGAAGACGCGGTCATAATTTGGGGGCATGTATTCGATCCCGATATGTCCGACGGCATACAGATAACGGTTATAGCGACGGGTTTCGACGACAGCGTCGCTTCGGCGGATCCCGCGCCGCGCAGGCCGGAAGTCCGTCAGCCTGTCCAGAAGCCCGTATCTTCGGGCGCTGCGGCTCAGGGGCTTGATACGGCTTCGGCTAAGGATACCGGCAGCCCGGCGGCTGCACGTAAAGCACCCGCTGTGCCGCAGGCAGAGCCGAAGCGCAAAGAAAACGAAGCTCCCGCGAAGGGCCCTGCCTCCCAGTCTTCGGAAGAGGGCGATCTCTTCAAACAGAGCGGCGCGCCGGTCGATCGGTATGACGTGCCCGCCTACCTCAGAAAGAAGCAGAACTCCTGAGCAGGCAGCGGGCTTCAGCGGGCCGTCCTGGAAAGATAACGGCGTGGCACAGCTGGGAAGAGTACAGAAATGACGAAGTATGGCTGAAAGAGCTGCCCAAGGGAGGAGATTTGCCTTGGGCTCTCTTTTATCCGGCGGACTATTCGGTAGGCGCCGCGGCTTTAGGGTTTCAATATATTTTTGAGCGGCTTCGTCTTGCCGGAGTCGCCGCGGAAAGGTTTTTTGCGTCGCCTCTGCCGTACAGATCGGCAGACGCCGACACGATGCTTGAAAGATTTTCTGTTATAACGGCGACGGTCGCTTATGAAGGCGGCATACCGGTATTTTTGGAGTGGCTCGATTCCGCGGGGATCCCGCTGCTTCCGGAGGAGAGGGCGGCCGGTTCTTTCCCTGTGGTGGGAGCAGGGGGGGCCCTTTCATATATAAACCCGCTCTCTCTGTCAGGAGTCTGTGATTTTATAATACTCGGCGACGGGATGGAAGCTCTTGACTATGCTGTAGAATGCCTGCGAAGCTGCTCCTCCGCGCCGCGCCGCAGGCTGTGGGAGAAGCTTGCCGGGCACGATGAGATTCTGGTGCCCCCCGTCGATATAAAAGACGGGAAGCTCACGCGGAATCTGAAGACTGGGCGTTCGCTTGACTTAAACGGCGATTATCCGCTTCACAGCGTCTGGATGACGGAACGGAGCGCCTTCGGCAAAACGCTTCTGATCGAGCTGCAGCGCGGATGCGCGCGCTCATGCCGTTACTGCACTCTGCCCCGATGCTTCGGAAAGATGCGCTTTCGCGGGTTTGACATTATAGAAAACGCGCTTTCCGATATATGCGGCCGCTTTGAAGTGCCGCAGGTCGGGCTCGTGACTCCCGAGGCAGGGGATTATCCGTTCCTGCCAAGGCTTACGGAGAGTATTGACAGAAAAGGCATAGCGGTATCGTTTGCGTCGCTGCGTCTCGACAGGCTCGACGAGAAGATGATAGAGACGCTTGCGGGCGGAGGCCGCCGCAGCATAACGGTGGCGCCGGAGACGGGGAGCGAAAGGCTGCGCTTCTCGTGCGGCAAGAACTTTACGAACGAGCTTATAACAGAAAAGCTCTCTCTTGCCAGAAGCCACGGCATAGACAGGGTAAAGCTCTATTTTATGATAGGGTTGCCGGGTGAAACGGACGAAGACATATCCGCGATAACCGCTCTATGCCGCAGCGTGATATGCGAAACGGGGCAGTCGCTGACTCTTTCCGTCAATCCGTTCATACCCAAGCCGGGCACCGCATGGGAGAATGAATTTTTTGCCGGCAAGCATGCTGTCAGGCAAAAATATGAGAAAATAAAAAAAGAGATAAGGACGATAGCTAAAAAAACTCCGCAGCTGCGGCTTACGGGCGTAAAAGAAGCGCAGGAGGAATTCAGCCTCGCGTGGTGCGGATTTGAAGAAAGCCGGAAGCTTGCGCGCGATCCGCACGGCGGCGCTGCCGACGCGGACGCGGCGGGCAGAGAGATGCTGAAAGAGGAACTCGGGCGCATTGCCTGACGAACGGAGGTTGGATGGAAGACATGACACACTCACGCAAGACCCGCTCCCGCGATTATAAAGAAAAGAAGGGGCTGACTCTTTTCGGAAGGCTTATCCTGCCGTTTACACTTATTTTGGCTCTGGCTCTGCTTTACTTCAGCATAAAGCTGTTCCTGGCGCCGGAAAAAGCAGGGCTTCGCTCTCATCAGCAGGCTGCCGAGACTGTCGCTTCCGCAGATTCCGTTCTTTCTTCCGGAGATCAGGCAGAAGAGCCTGCTGCCTCCGCGGATGCACAGAACGGCTCCGGGACCGGTAAGCAGACAGGCTCCGTGAAAGCTCCTGCCGCGGCCGCTGCAAAAAGCCAGCCGGGCAGCGCGGCGCAGAACAAGAACAGCGTCCAGGCAAAACCGCAGACAAAAACCGTATCTGCAGGCCAGAAGAAAGATAATTCCGCGAAAGCCGTATCTCCCGCTCCTGCGGGAAATACCGCGAAACCGAGATGGGACGTCCAGATAGGCGTCTTCGCCGCCAAAAGCGGCGCGGAACTCACGGCAAAGCAGGCCCGTAACGCAGGGTACTCCTCATATATTACGGAAACAGTGCTTGACGGGAAGACCCATTACCGCGTACGTGTACGCGGCAGCGCCGACAAAGCCGCCTCTTCCGAACTGTCAAAGCGGCTTGAAAAGGCCGGCTTCCCCATCTATCTGGTTTATATAAATTAATGATTCACCAAAGGCCTGACATCGAAAGGCAGCTGATTTTATGGCAGGTTTTGTAAAAGAAGTTACAGGCAGAAACGATGCGATAGAGAATATATCGCATCGTCTCTCTTTTCCGTGGGACTGCCCGGCAGAAGAGCGTCAGCTCGCCGACGCGGCAGGCAGGAGATGCGCGAAAGAGATCCTTAACGAAGTGCCTTATCCTCCGTACTCGCGCAGCCTGCGCGACGGTTACGCGGTAAGGCATGCCGACGCCGCCGGAGCGTCTTCTTCCACGCCGCTTTTTCTTACCGAAAAGGGCAGCGTCGCTATGGGGGAAGTTCCCGAATTTCGGATATCAGGCGGTGAAGCCGCTTCCATACCGACAGGAGGCATACTGCCTGAAGGCTCGGACGCTGTCGTGATGCTTGAAGACACGGACGTCGCCGGCGGCTGGGTGGAGATTCGGCGCGCAGTTCAGGCCGGCGAGAATATAATCAAAAGCGGCGAGGATATCGCAGCCGGCGCCAGACTGATCGGACGCGGGGAAATGATAGACCTGCGCACAGTGGGCCTTCTTGCTTCAGCCGGTATTTCGTCTGTCCCGACCGTAAAGCTGAATATATCCCTGCTCTCGACAGGCGACGAGATAGTGCCTGCGGATACAGCGGTTTTGAGACCGGGGCAGATAAGGGACGTCAACGGCTGGAACCTTAAGGCCATGCTGTCGCGCTTCGGTTTTGCTTCGGATCACCGCGGTATCGTGAGCGACTGCGGCGATGAGTTTGAACGCCGCTTTTATCATGAATTGGACGGATGCGACGTTCTTGTGCTGAGCGGAGGTTCTTCCGTAGGCGTGCGCGATCATGCCTTCCGCCTGTTGTCATCGTTGCCCGAGCCGGGGCTTCTCGTGCGGGGGATCAACATCGTTCCCGGAAAGCCGACTCTGATAGCGGCTGACGCTGCACGGAAAAAGCTGGTCGTCAGTCTCCCGGGGCATCCTCTTTCGTGCACGGTCGCTGCGTTCACTGTTTTGCTGCCGCTGCTTCTCAGGCTTATCGGCGCGGCTGAGAAGGAATGCGGCACGCGCCTTATGCTGCCCGTGGCGAGTGATCTTGCCGCGCGCACAGGGGCGGAAAAATTTTTTGCATGCCGTCTTTTGCCGGACGGCAGAACTGAACCGGCGGCGGCAAAATCAGGTTATATATCCGCGCTGTCAAATGCGTGCGGTTTCATAAGAATGCCTGAAGACAGAGAAACGATAAGGGCCGGAGAAGAAGCGGAGGTATGGCTGTGGCAGTAAATTATCCCGAACATGTGACGCTGGATGAAGCGTCTGCTATCCTGAAAGATGCATTCAAAGACTACGCGGCGGGTTTTTCCGCAGATATGGAGATATCCGAAGCGCTGGGACATTTTCTTACCGCGGATATCAAAGCGGCGCGCAACGTTCCTCATTACGCGGCCTCAGCCGTGGACGGCTACGCGCTGCGCGCGGAGGATACTGCCGGCGCGTCATTTGCGACCCCTGTGAGGATTCGGGGAGGACATCTCCGGTGGGTTAATACGAGCGCGCCTCTTCCGGAGGACGCGAACGCAGTGCTGATGATAGAGGATTCCTCTTCTGACGGGGAAGACCTTATAGTATACAAACCGCTTACGCCTTATGAGAACGTGCGCCCTCTGGGCGAGGATGTAATGGCCGGACAGATCATAGCAAGAGAGGGAGAAGAGATCACTCCGGCTCTTGTATCGCTCTTTTTGTGCGCGGGGATAGATACCGTCCCGGTCAGGCGCAGGGCAAAGGTCCTTTTTATACCTACGGGGAACGAAATAATATCGCGGGAGGAATGGCTTGCGCGCGAGACCCAGCCTTCCGGCACAGCGGCTGAGAGCAATTCACTCTTTATTGCCGCGTCTTTCAAGAAGTGGGGCTATTCGGTCGATATAGCGCCTATAGTTCCGGACGTGCCCGAGATTCTTAAAGAGTGCGTCCGCAAAGGCATATCGGATCATGATCTGGTCCTTGTGGGCGCAGGTTCGGCAAAGGGGCGCCGCGACCACACGATCGAGGTCTTTTCCGAACTTGGCAGAGTGCTCTTCCGCGGCGTGAGGATAAAACCTGGCCGCCCTGCGATGGCGGCCGAGATAGACGGAAAGCCGGCTATATGTCTGCCGGGTTTCCCGATGTCCACAGCCGTGGTGCTTTGGTCCATTGTTTATCCGCTGCTCAGGCTTCTCTCGGGCGCTGGCGGAGATACACGGGCGCTTGCGCGTGAGGCCGTGGCGGCAAAAAGCACCATGAAGGGCAGGCTGCTTGTCCAGCATTCCTCTTCAGCCGGCATAGAAGAATGGCTGAAAATCAAGACCGCTCTCGTGGGAGATACGGTGTATTCATGGCCGCTGACCGCCGGCGCGAGCGTGCTCTGGGCCCTTTCCGAATCCGACGGAGTCGCACTGCTGCCTCCCGAGGCGCTTGAATGCGAACGCGGAACAGAGATAGATATATGGATGACCCGTGACGTCGACTTTGAGCGGAGAGCTCTTTTTCAGGGCTCCGACGATCCCGCAGTGCAGCTTCTGGTCACTCCGATACGCAGGCGCGGAGCGGATTTCGTCTGCCGCGCCGTTGGGAGCATGGGGGGGCTTGCCGCGCTTTCGCGCGGCGAATGCCATGTCGCTGCCGCGCATCTTCTTGACGAAAACAGCGGCTCATACAACGACATATTTATAGAGCGCTTTTCCGGCGGGCGCGACTGGAAAAGGGTCCTTGTCTTTTACAGGACCCAGGGCATAATAGTTGCCCGCGGCAACCCGAAGGGCATCCGCGGCTTCCGCGATCTGTGCACGAATGAGATCGTTTTTTCGAACCGCCAGCCCGGAGCCGGGACGCGCGTGCTTTTTGACTGCATGCTGAAGCAGGAAGGCCTTTCGTCAGACCTTGTAAAAGGGTACGGACAGATATGCACTACGCATATGGAGGCCGCAAACCGCGTGCATTCCGGAGCCGCAGACGCGGCTTTGGGCATAAAATCGGCTGCAGATGCGCTCGGACTGGATTTTATACCGATAACGGAAGAGCCTTACGAACTTGTAATACCTGCCGAATATCTTGAACATCCCGGGATAAAGGCCCTTCTTGACAGCCTGGAGGACCCGGAGTGGCGCTGTAAAGTAGAGGAGATGGGCGGTTACAGATGGCCGGAGTGAAGGAACTGAAAGACAGCTACGGACGCCGTCTGAATTATCTGCGGATATCCGTTACCGACAGATGCAACTACCGCTGTCTTTACTGCATGCCTTCTGAAGGTGTGGAATGCGTGAGCCACGCGGACATACTGCGCTATGAGGATATAAAGTTCCTCTGCCGCGTCTTCCGCGGACTCGGCGTGGAGAAATTCCGCTTTACCGGCGGAGAGCCGCTCGTGCGCAGGGGACTCGTCCCCTTTTTGAAGGAACTGCGCGAAGAGATGCCTGATGTTAAGATCGCTCTGACCACCAACGCCTCTCTTCTTGTAAATTTCGCGCGGGGGCTCGCGGAGGCCCGCATAGACAGTCTTAATGTCAGCCTGGACACTGTGGATGCGCAGAAATTCGCGCAGGTGACCCGCCTCGGCAGCATAGAGGACGTTTTTGCCGGCATAGCGGCGGCAAAGGCCGAAGGGATAGGCAGCATAAAGCTCAACGCTGTCCTGATAAGAGGCTTCAATGATACGGAAGTGCCGGCGATGCTTGCTTACGCCCGGCGCGAGGGGCTTCTTCTGCGGCTTATAGAATTCATGCCGCTGCAGGAGAGCATATGGAAGAAGGATGCCTTTATCATCGGGAGAGACCTGCTGAAGACGCTGCCCGACGGAGCCGCCTGGGAGAAAAGCGAAGCGGACGGCGGCAGCAGCAATGGTCCTGCCGAATATTATGTGAACAGAAAGAGCGGCGACAGGATAGGGATAATTACGGCCGTCTCCAATCATTTCTGCAAAAGCTGCAACCGGCTCAGGATATCGGCGGAGGGGAAGCTCAGGACATGCCTTTTCAACCCCAAAGAGATACCGCTTAAGGAGCTTATCCAACAGCGCTGTGAGAACGACCTGCGCGAAGCCATACTTGCCGCCGCCGCCGCCAAGCCGCGCTGCTGGGACGACGTTAAAAACGGCAAAATGAAGATGTCCGGGATAGGAGGATAAAATGGGAGAATATACGCACTTTGACTCGGAAGGGCGTCCCACGCTCGTCGATGTAAGCGGAAAAGCCGTTACAAAAAGAACCGCGTGGGCTGAAGGATGGCTTTATCTGCCCGATGAGATATACAAGACCGTATCGAACGGCGCCGTAAAAAAAGGAGACCCGTTCAGGGTGGCCGAACTCGGCGGCATAATGGGCGCCAAGAGGACTCCCGAGCTTATACCTCTGTGCCACAATATACGCCTTGACAACATAAAGGTGCGCTGCGACCTCGACCATGAAAAAAAAGCCGTTAAGATCACATGCGAGGCCACGGCGTCAGAAGTCACAGGCGTCGAGATGGAGGCGCTTACAGGGGTCTCGGCCGCCGCTCTCACCTTTTACGACATGTGCAAGGGCATAGATAAGGGCATGGTCATAAAAGACATACGCCTGCTCAGAAAAACAGGCGGCAAGAGCGGAGAATGGAACGCGGACACCGGATACGGAGAAGAGAAATAGCCTGCCGGAGCAAAACAAAAATATGGCAGCGGCATGGGGAGACCATCTGTGCAAACGCTGCCGCGGAGGGGATATAAATGAAGATTTTAAGACTTTACGCGCCGTCGCTTATAGGAGATCACACACTCTGCTATGTTCATGCGAACAAAGCCGGCCGCAGCTGCATAAACGACGTTGAACTGCCGGTGAGGACCGCGCACGCCGGAGAAGCGCTTACGGACGAAAGATCAGCCGGGGCTATGACGATAGTGCTGCCGCAGCATGCGCATATCGCAGGCGGAGATTTCCTGTCTGTCGGCGAAAACGACGCGCTGCTGCGCCGGAACGCGGCAGACGAGACCTTTTCGGTCTGCAGGGCTGGTTTTTTAGGCGTTTCCGAAGCTGTCGAGATATGGAAGCCGATAAGCACCGCTGTCCTTACCGTAAGCGACAAGGGCAGCCGCGGAGAGCGCGTCGACACCGCCGGCCCAGAACTTGAGCGCCTTGCGTTCAATCTCGGCTGCGTTACGGAAAAGAAAAAGATAGTGCCTGACGACCCTGATGCGATACGCGAAACAGTGTGCGAATGGGCCTCACAGGGGATAAACCTTATACTTACGACAGGGGGAACGGGGCTTTCTCCGCGCGACAACACTCCGGAGGCGCTTCTTTCGATAGCGGATAAGGTCGTTCCCGGTTTCGGCGAGATGATGCGCATGGAAACGCTGAAATACACGCCGCGCGCGTTTCTAACGCGTTCGGTCGCAGTCGTCAGGGGCACTTCTCTTATAATATCCTTCCCGGGAAGCATGCGCGGAGCGTCACAGTGCTTCGAAGCAATTTCCGGCGGTCTGCGCCATGCCGTAGAAACGCTGACGGGACTTTCTTCCGAGTGCGGAAACCACCATCACAGCCACAGCGCATCCTGAATCGCAAAACAGGATCTTATGAAATAAAAGAGGCGGACGGCGCCGTCCGCCATTTCTCATTCATATCTGCTGCGCCGGCAGCTATTTTGCAATATACTTATCCGCTGCAGGCTGCATGCATACGGAACAAAGGCAAAACGGAGGTTTGAAGGAACGACATGGTTTCAAAGAAGTTTGTGCGGGCGACCAGGAGGGAAACTCTGATAGTAATAGGTCTGTACGTACTGTTCTTCGCATGGTGGTACATTGCTGCGTACGGCTTCGGAGATGATCCGTCAAAGTACCGTTATATTTTTGGATTTCCCGAATGGTTCTTTTACAGCTGCATCGCCGGGTATATCGGCATATCATTTCTGCTGTGGGTCTGCGTGAGGCTCTTTTTCAGCGACCTGCCTCTTGACGATGAGGAAGAGGAGGATAAGAAATGAACGGCAGCTCAGGGATGATATTGCCTCTCGTTCTCTATTTCGTCCTGATAATGGGCATAGCTTTATGGGGCAACCGTGCCGCTGCAAAGAAGAGCGACACTAAAGGCTTCATGGAGGAATACTTCCTCGGCAGCCGCTCTATGGGCGGTTTTGTCCTTGCCATGGCGATAATAACTACCTATACGAGCGCAAGCAGCTTCGTCGGCGGCCCGGGCGTTGCGTATAAGGTAGGGCTGGGATGGATCCTGCTTTCAATGATACAGGTGCCGACCGCATTCCTTACGCTCGGCGTTCTGGGCAAGCGCTTTGCGCTGATAGCAAGACGTACAGGCGCGGTGACTCTTACCGACTTTATCCGCGCGCGCTATTCGTGCGACGCCGTGGTCGTGCTGTCGTCGCTTGCGATTCTTGTTTTCTTTATGGCGTCGATGCTTGCTCAGTTCATCGGGGGCGCCCGTCTCTTCGAAGCCGTAACGGGCTACCCATATCGGACGGGGCTTGTGATATTCGGCCTTACTGTCGTCATATACACTACGGTGGGAGGCTTCCGCGCGGTCGTTCTGACCGACACGATACAGGGCGTAATGATGCTGATAGCTTCCGTCGCTATCCTTTTTGCAGTTGTTTCCGCAGGCGGCGGCGTGGAGAACATAATGAACACGCTGCGCGCAGCGGACCCCAAGCTGCTGACGCCGGGAGGAGCCGGGGACGCGATACCCAAGCCGTATATCCTTTCATTCTGGGTGCTTGTCGGAATAGGGATACTCGGCCTTCCGCAGACGACGCAGAAGTGCATGGGTTACAGGGATTCCCGCTCGATGCACAACGCTATGATAATAGGAACGTTCGTCGTCGGCTTTACGATGCTTGCGATGCATCTCGTCGGAGCCATGGGGCGCGCCGTTATTCCAGATATCAAAGTAGGAGATCTTGCGGTGCCGACTCTTACGGTCAGGCTGCTTTCTCCCTTCTGGGCCGGGGTGTTCATAGCGGGTCCGCTTGCCGCGATAATGTCGACCGTCGATTCGATGCTCATCATGTGCTCGGCCGCTATAGTAAAGGATCTCTATTTCCATTACATTGCGAAGAACGACGAGAAGAAGCTCTCTCCAAAGAAAGTGCGGGGCATGAGCCTCATTATAACGGCCGTTATCGGGCTGTTTGTTTTCGCGGCTGCGATGGACCCCCCGTCGCTTTTAGTCTGGATAAATCTTTTTGCGTTCGGCGGTCTTGAAGCCGTATTCTTCTGCCCGACGCTATTCGGGCTGTACTGGCGCCGTGCCAATTCGACAGGAGCGGTGCTTTCGATGCTCGCCGGAGCCGCGGCGTTTTTCTGGTTCAATATAACCAAGACGAGCATAGCGGGTACGACCGCGATAGTGCCAACGATAGTGATATCAGCCGCCGCGTTCGTCACGGGCAGCCTTATCGGAAGGCCGGAGAGCGAAGAGCGGCTCAGAATCTTCGATATGCGCGCTTAGGATTTGCAAAATTTTTTGATAGTGTGATATACTTAGGAACGTTGTGCAATCCACACGTGCGGCGACGAAAAAGAGGTTCCCCGTCAGGGGTTCTTTTCCGGATGAAGCGCACGGAGGAAAAAAACAGGAGGGATACAAATGGGTGTAGTAAGCATGAAGCAGCTTCTTGAGTGCGGCGTCCACTTCGGACACCAGACAAGACGCTGGAATCCGAAGATGAAGCCGTTCATCTTCACGGAGCGCAACGGGATCTATATCATAGACCTGCAGAAGACGGTCAAAGGGCTTGAAAAGGCATATGACTTTGTGCGTGAAGTAGCCAAAGAAGGCGGGAGCATCCTCTTTGTCGGTACGAAGCGCCAGGCACAGGATCCTATCCACGATGAAGCGCTCAAATGCGGCCAGTTCTATATCAACCAGCGCTGGCTCGGCGGGCTTCTTACCAACTTTGCAACGATTCGCCGCCGCGTGATGCGGATGGTCGAGCTCGAACAGATGGAAGAAGACGGCAGCATAAACAAATATCCGAAAAAAGAAGTCGTTCAGCTTCGCAAAGAGCGCGACAAACTGGAGAAATACCTTTCAGGGATCAAAGAAATGAAGGATACGCCCGATGCGATCTTTGTCATCGACCCGCGCCGCGAGGCAATAGCGGTCCTTGAAGCGCGCAAGCTCGGCATCCCCGTTATCGCTATCGTCGACACAAACTGCGATCCTGACTACATAGACTACCCGATTCCCGGCAACGACGACGCTATCCGCGCTATCGAGCTTGTCGTTGGCCTGATGGCAAACGCGTTCATCGAGGGACGTCAGGGACAGGATGCGCGCCCCGCGGAAGAGGAAGCGGCGGAAGAGCCGGCGCAGGAAGCAGAGGCAGAGGCGCCGTCCGACGAACTTTCGGAAGTCGAGTTAAAGGCTCGCGGCAAAGAGTTAGCGGATCAGAAGGGCTGGAAGGAGAACTAAAATGGCAAATATAACCGCAGCAATGGTATCAGAGCTTCGCGCACGCACTTCAGTCGGCATGATGGACTGCAAAAAGGCCCTCGTGGAATGCGGCGGCGATATGGAAAAAGCGATCGACTACCTCCGTGAGAAGGGACTTGCGAAAGCCGCGAAAAAAGCCGGCCGCGAAGCGACTCAGGGAAAAATGTTCACATACATGCACTTCAATACAAAGCTTGCCGTTCTTCTTGAGCTCGACTGCGAAACAGACTTTGTCGCGCGCACCGAAGAGTTCAACAAGTTAGGACATGACATAGCGCTCCACATCGCGGCGGCCAGCCCGTCATACGTAAAGCCCGAAGACGTCCCGGCGGAAGTCCTTGAGCGCGAGAAGGCTGTCATAATAGCCCAGGCGCGCGAGGAAGGCAAGCCCGAGAAGATGCTTGAGAGAATAGCCGAAGGGCGCATCAACAAATTTTACGAAGAGAACTGCCTTATGGAGCAGAAGTTCACGCTCAATCCCGATATCAAGGTCAAAGACCTTGTCGTCGAGAACATCGCCAAGATAGGCGAAAACATAATAGTAAGGCGCTTTGCCCGCTTCGAGATAGCGGCGTAACAAAAACGGCCACGGAAGCGAGGGAGTTCTCCCTCGCTTTTTTCATGCGGAGAATCTTAATGAAAGGCGGCTGGAAAATGGACTGCAGATACAAAAGGGTACTGCTTAAGCTTTCGGGCGAGATACTTGCGGGAAAAGAACGTTTCGGACTTGACTACGACGCCGTGCGCGGCATCTGTGCGGAAGTGGCCGACGTCGCGGCCCACGGCATCCAGATTGCGATGGTGGTCGGCGGCGGAAATATCATACGCGGCGCGCAGACCACAAGCATAGAACGCGCTCAGGCAGATTATATGGGAATGCTCGGCACGGTGATAAACGCGCTTGCCCTGCAGGACGTCTTAGAGAGCCTCGGGCGTCCGACGCGCGTCCAGTCGGCGATAGAAATGCGGCAGATCGCGGAGACCGTTATCCGGCGGCGTGCCATACGCCATCTTGAGAAGGAGCGTATAGTAATATTTGCGGCAGGCACGGGCTCTCCGTATTTTTCGACCGACACGACCGCCGCGCTGCGCGCTTCCGAGATCGGAGCCGAATGCGTTATCAAGGCGACAAAGGTCGACGGCATATATGACAAGGATCCGGCGGTATATCCTGACGCAGTAAAACTGCCGCAGATCACCTATATGGACGCTCTCAGGATGCAGCTCAAGGTGATGGACGCCGCGGCGTTTTCTCTCTGCCAGGACAATAAGATTCCCATCATAGTCTTCGATATGCTCAGAAAGGGCAATCTGCGCCGGCTGCTTATAGACGGAGAAACGATCGGCTCCACCGTATGCTGAAGAAGGCGCGCGTCCTCCTGTTTTAGAAAAAGACGCGCCGCCGTGCTATAATACATAAAAATCGATAAGGAGTGAGCTGAATGCCTCAGACAGTATTGAAAGAACTTGCCTCGCGCTGCGAAAAAAGCATAGAGCACTTCAAAGGCTCTCTGCTCGGCATCCGTACGGGAAGGGCGCACCCCGCTCTCGTGGAGGATATCAAAGTAGACTACTTCGGCACACCGACGCCGATCAAAAACATGGGCAGCGTAAACGTGCCTGAGGCACGCCAGATCGTCATCACTCCGTGGGACAAGACCGCAATGAAGGCAATAGAAAAGGCGATACTGGCGTCAAGCCTCGGCATCACCCCGCAGAACGACGGAGAATCCATTCGCCTCAACATGCCGGAACTTACTCAGCAGCGCCGCGTGGAGCTGAAAAAAATGGTCAACAAGATGGCCGAAGAAGGACGCGTTGCGGTTCGCAATATAAGGCGCGATGCGGTCGAAGCTCTCAAAAAGCTTGAGAAGGACAGCAAGATAACCGAAGACGATCTGAAAAAGTTCCAGAAAGAAGCTCAGGACAAGACAGACGCTTTCATAAAAAAGATAGACGCTATCCTTTCCGACAAAGAAAAGGAAATAATGGAAAAGTAAATGACAAAGCCGCCGCAAGGCGGCTCTTTTTATTTGCGATGACAGAAAGAGAGTTTTTTGAAAGAGTAAAAAAAGCCGGCGGTTCGGCCTATCTGGTGGGCGGCGCGGTGCGCGACGCGCTGATGGGGCGTGCCGTGAACGACAGGGATTACGTGGTATGCGGACTTTCGCCCGAGAGATTTATGTCGGAATTTCCGGACGCGTGCCGCGTAGGGCGTTCTTTTCCCGTATTTCTGCAGGATGTGGGCGGCGTGCGCTGCGAGATCGCGTTTGCCCGCCGCGAAATAAAAAAAGGTTCCGGCTACAAAGGTTTTGAAGTATTCTGTTCGCCTGAGATAACTATAGAAGAAGATCTCTTTCGCCGCGACAGCACCGTCAACAGCATGGCGCGCGACTCCGAAGGGCGGCTCGTCGACCCTTACGGCGGTGCGCGCGATATCGCAGCGAGAGTGATACGGGCTACCTCGGAACACTTCTTCGAAGATCCGGTGCGCGCGCTGCGCGCCGCAAGACAGGCCGCGCAGTTTGAATTTTCGATAGAGCCGCGGACGCTTTCGATGATGGCTCTCTGTGCCGAGGAGCTGCGGGCTGAGCCTGCGGAAAGAAAGTTTTCGGAGCTCGCAAAGGCGATCGCTGCGCGCCGCCCGTCCCTGTACTTCAGAAATCTGCTTGACGCAGACCTTCTTGAGAATGAGTTCCCGTGGATATTCAGGCTTATAGGCAAAACGCAGCCGCCGGAATATCATCCGGAGGGAGACGCGTTCGAGCATACGATGACGGTGCTTGACTCGGCAGCCGGGATGACGGAGCGTCCGGAGGTGCGCTTTGCCGCGCTGATGCACGACATCGGCAAAGGCGGGACGCCTGAGGAGGAGCTGCCGCACCATTATGACCACGAAAAAAGAGGCGAAGCGATGATCGGGGAGATCGCAAAAGCTCTTTCGCTGCCGCGCGCGTGGAGCAGAAGCGCCGCGTTTGCCGCAAGAGAGCATATGCGCCCCATGCGCATGAAGGCCCCGGCCAAGATTCGCGACCTGATACGCGCGCTTGAAAATGAAGCGATAGGGCCCAACGGTTTCGCAGTGATAACAGCGGCCGACAATCACGGCAAGACGCCAGCCTTTTTGAACGATTACGACAGGCTGCTGGCTCTTGTCAAAAAAGCGTCGAAGTGCAGGATCCCCGAAGGGCTGAAAGGCCCGCAAATAGGCGAATATATCCGCAGCAGGGAAATAGAGGCGCTGCGCAGCGACCCGCTCGTCATGCAGCTGCAGAGCGAATAATAGCGCTTCGCCGCCCCTTTTGCGGGGTAGACCGTAATATATTTTGCAACCGCTTGCATAATATAAAAATATACGTTATAATGCTTTAGGTTCAGAAAAAGGAAAGCAGAGTACAATGCAGGCATGCGAAAAAAGTTCTTTTCCATTCGCCGCCTGCCGACGAAGCTGATAAAAAACAACGTGAAACGGAGGAATGCATATGGCAGGGCTGAAAGAAAAAGCTCAGCTGATGAACGCGCAGGACCTTAACAGGGTCATTCGCCGCATTGCGCATGAGATGGTCGAGCGCAACAAAGGCACCGATAATATGATTCTTGTCGGCATACACCGCCGCGGCGTATATATCGCGCGCCGCCTGCAGAAGCTTATAGCGGAGGCCGAAGGAATAAAAGTTCCATGCGGAGAGCTTGATATAACGCTCTACCGCGATGACCTCACGACTCTCTCGGAGCAGCCTATCGTTCACAGCACAAGGATGCCTGAGGATATCTCTGGCAAACATATCTTCCTGATTGACGATGTGCTTTTTACCGGACGCACGGTGAGAGCAGCCCTTGAAGCGCTTGTTGACCTGGGACGCCCGCAGATCGTACAGCTTGCCGTTATCATTGACCGCGGCCACCGCGAACTGCCGATACATGCCGATATCTGCGGCAGGAACGTTCCGACGTCAAAGAGCGAGGTCATAGAAGTAAGGATGGAAGAACTGGACGGAGAGGACGGAGTGGTGATCTGTGAACGTGATGAATAGCGACATGGGCACGATGAGCTGGAGGCATCGCAGCGTAATAGACCTTGATAACTGGACGCGCGGCGAGTTCCTCTTTTTCCTTGATCAGTCAAGGCATATGGAAAACGTAATGGACAGGCCGGTGAAAAAAGTTCCTGCGCTGCGCGGCAAGATGTGCGTGAATCTCTTCTTTGAGAATTCGACGCGCACGCGCGTATCCTTCGAGCTTGCCGAAAAGATGCTGTCGGCCGACGTCGTAAACTGGTCAGTTTCCGGCTCAAGCACAGCCAAGGGCGAAACGATGCGCGACACCGCATGGACCCTTGAAGCGATGGGGGCGGATATAGTAGTCATGAGGCACGGAGCGGTCGGCGCGGCACAGTACCTTGCCTCCAAGCTGAAGCACGGCATAGTGCTCAACGCGGGCGACGGAACTCATGCCCACCCGACACAGGCGCTTCTTGACGTATACACGGCGTGGAAGCACTACGGCGACCTTGAGGGCAGAAAGATAGCTCTTGTCGGCGACGTTCTGCACAGCAGAGTGGCGCGCAGCGACATAATAGCATTCAGGACGATGGGCTGCGAAGTCGTGCTCTCCGGCCCTCCGACTCTGATGCCGCGCGAAGTAGAGGATTTAGGCGTCGTCTACGAGCGCGAGCCGCGCGACGCAGTCAAAAATGCCGACATGGTATACCTTTTGCGCATACAGCGCGAAAGACAGCAGGACGGGCTCTTCCCGTCGGTCGACGAATATCACCGCTGGTGGGGCGCTGATGAAGATCTGATGAAATATGCCAAGCCCGGCGCGCTTGCTATGCACCCGGGGCCGATAAACAGAGGCGTCGAGATCGCATCCGAAGTTGCGGACGGGCATCAGAGCGTTATCCTTGAACAGGTCCGTTCCGGAGTCGCCACAAGAATGGCGCTTCTCTATCTCTGCGGCGGGGGTGTAAGGTAATGAAGCTTTTATTCAAAGGATTCAAGATCTTTGACGGCGAAGATTTTATAAGCGCCGACAGCGTACTGGCGGAAGAGGGCAAAATAGTAAAGACAGGCTCCGGTCTCGATGAGAGCGGAGCGGAAGTGATAGAGGGAAACGGGCGGCTTCTGACCCCGGGCTTTGTAGATCTGCACGCGCATTTCCGCGATCCCGGCGGGGAATGGAACGAAGACCTGCAGAGCGGGGCGCTCGCCGGGGCTGCAGGCGGTTTCACGACGCTCGTTGCGATGCCTAATACAAAACCTGCGATATCGGAACCCGCGCTGATAGAATATGTGATCAGCCACGGCGCGGCGGCGCATGCGTCGCGCATACTCCCGGCCGGATGCGTCAGCAAGGGGCGCGCGGGCAAGGAGATATGCGAGATGGAGAAGATGACGGAGGCAGGCGCCGTCTTTTTCACAGACGACGGCGCGCCTATCGCGACAAGCCACCTGATGCGCCTTGCGCTGCTGTACACCGGCAAAAAGCTGCCCCGCGTAATGGAGCATCCCGAAGAGATAAGCCTCTTCCAGGGCGGACAGGTCCATGAAGGGCGCGTCAGCGCGATGTCCGGACTTAAAGGCATACCGGGCGCTTCCGAAGAGATAGACGTTGCGCGCGGCATAGCCCTCGTGCGCGATACCGGAGGGCGTATACATTTCACCCATCTTTCAAGCGCAGGCGCCGTGGAGCTGATACGCAACGCAAAACGCGCGGGACTGGACGTTACCTGCGATACGACGTTCCATCACCTTACGCTGAACGAAAACGCCGTCATTGCAAGCGGCTATAACTCGCGCTTCAAGGTCAACCCGCCGCTTCGTTCCGTAAACGACCAAAAGGCTCTATGGGAAGGCCTCATTGACGGCACGATAGACGCTATAGTCACGGACCATGCGCCGTGGCACCTTGATGAAAAAGACGAACCCTTCCAGGAGGCCCCGTTCGGCATCGCGTCCCTTGAGTGCGCGGCGGCCGTTCTGCTTGACTACCGTGCGCGCAGCTACCCGGAAGTCCCTCTGCAGCTGATATTTAAGAAGATGACGTCGGGGCCTGCGGCGCTCCTTCCCGAAAAATGGCAGCATTTAGGCAGAATCAAAGAGGGTTCTCCTGCCGATCTCACCGTTATAGACGAAGCGCGGACTAAGATCGTGGACTGCAAGACATGGAAAAGCAAAGCCCGCTGCTGCCCGTGGGAAGGCACGGCTCTCACAGGCTGGCCCGTAATGACCTTTGTCGGCGGCAAAAAGATATGGCAGGATGAGGAAGAAATATAACAGCGGCGCGAAAAATAACATATGAACAGGTTATAATAATAAAAGACCCGATAGCACAACTGATAACGGTTGTGCTATTGTCTTATGGAGGATACAGATGAACGACAGAAGATGCAGGCTGATAGTTGCGCTTGACGTTCCCTCTCCCGACGATGCCAGAAGTTTTGTCGACAGGCTCGGGGGAGCGACTGAGTATATAAAGATAGGACCGCGCCTGTACGCGCTGGGAGGCGTGCCTTTCGTGCGCGAACTTATCTCACGCGGCTACAGCGTTTTTCTCGACCTTAAGCTCCATGACATCCCGAACACGGTCGCCTCGGCGGTGGAGCCTCTTTCGGAGCTCGGGCTATGGGCTCTCACGCTGCACACCTCCGGCGGCTATGAGATGATGGCGCGCAGCGTCGCGGCAAGAGACAGAACAGGAAGCAAAACAAATCTGCTCGGGATAACCGTCCTCACAAGCCTCGGCGGGGATCTGTGGTCCGACGTACACCCCGGCTGCGATATAAAAGAAGCCCTTTCATCGCGTGCCGAAACGGCGGAACGCGCAGGGCTGGACGGGATAGTATGCTCGCCTCTTGATCTGGAGCTCCTTAAAGGAAAAGCCGGTAAGCTGATGCGCGTGGTGCCGGGCATCCGCGCAAAGAAGGTCTCGGCCGAGGATCAGACGAGAGTGGCGACGGCAAAAGATGCGGCCGCCGCGGGAGCCTCGTATATAGTCGTGGGACGGCCGATTCTTGAAGCGCCCGATCCTGTCGCTGCGGCTAAGAGCATCATATCGGAACTTGAGGAGGTTTCTAAATGACAGCTTGTTCATGCTCAAATGAAGTATCGGAAAAGATCCTTAAGATGATGGCGGAAAGCGGCGCTCATCTTACCGGACATTTCAAGCTCACGTCCGGCCTGCACAGCGACAACTATATGCAGTGCGCCCTTATGCTGCGCTATCCGAAATTTGCCGCGTACGCCGGATCAGAGCTGGCCAGGCTCCTTGAACCGTACAAACCGGAATTTATTCTTTCTCCCGCGCTCGGCGGGCTGATAATCGGGCATGAAGTCGCCAGAGCCCTTGATGTTCCGTTTCTTTTCACCGAGCGGGTGGACGGGGAGATGCGCCTTAAAAGATTCCCGCACCCCGGAGCGCTTCGCTTCGCGCTTGTGGAAGACGTATGCACCACCGGAAAATCGTCGCGTGAAGCGGCGCGGATCCTGGCCGACGGCGGCGCCGTATGGGCGGCTTCCGGCTGTATAGTCGACAGACGCGCTCCGGACTGCATGCCGGAATGGGATCTCAAATCACTTGTAAAGGTCTGTTTCGCCAATTACAGTCCCGAGGATTGCCCGCTCTGCAGGGAAGGGCTGCCTCTTGTAAAGCCGGGAAGCAGACCTGACGCGAAATAAATGACGAAAGAAAGAGGCGCGGGACGCCTGCTCTTCGCGCTGCGTTCCGCTCTTGTCATTTCCATAATTGCGCTTTCCGCGGGCCGCTGCTGTGCCGCGCAGCCGCAGATCAGGGCCGCCGTCACATCTCCGTGGCTTCTGGAAGTCGCTTCTTTCATAGGAGGCCGGCAGGCCTCAGTGCGTTCGCTTGCGCGATGGACGTCAGCGGGAAGCGAAGTACCTGCGGGACGCCCGAAGGCCGGGGAGCTCATAATAGCGTTCGATCTCAGCGAGGCGGCAAAGCTGAAGATCGGCGCGAACAACAAAAAGCTTAACGTGCTCTATCCAAAGCTTGCGCTTAATGAAGACGAAAGGCGCGCCGCGTTCTTCGACCCGGCCATGCTGCCGTCGGTGGCGCAGGAGACGATGAAGATAATAGCGGCGGCCGACGGGAAAAATTATTCATATTATCAGCGCAGGCTCGCCGAATTCCAGTCGCGCATCGACAGCGCGATGGGGGCTGGCCGCCATATGCTTGCGGGAGTGCACATACTTGACCTTACCGGAGCTCAGGGCATATGGGTCCGCTCTTCCGTTTCGGGCGTTGTCCGCCCGCCTGACTCCGTCTGGAAAGAATGGCTGAACGGCGGCAGCGCCGCGCTCACCGCGGCGCTTGACGAGGCTTCGAGGCGAGGCTGGCTTCTGCTCCTCGACCCGTGGACGCCTGCTGTCATCCGCTCGGCGGCCGTGCGCTACCCGAACCGGCTGACGCTCGCGTCTCCGCTCAACAACAGCGA